>JALZMD010000169.1 GCA_030858375.1 Chloroflexota bacterium | reverse complement strand
GGGGTGAGGTTGTCGATGTGCCGACCGATCCGCTGCTCGACCTGCCCCTTGGTACTCAAATCGTTGGCACGTGCCCAGGTCCAGAAATGCGTCCAGGTGTAATCCGCCATATCCGGCTCGCCGGTTGGGCTGTCTTGCAGTGCATCGGTTTCCTGGCCCGTCGTCGATGCGGGGTCCGGCGGCGGTTCCGGTTCGGATTGCTTTACCTCCACCTCTGCTTCCGGCTCGGGTTCATCGATGGGTTCCGGTGGCTGCGCGGTGGCTGCCTGGCGCCGAATGGAGGCCTTGCGCAGGGCGTCCACGACCGGTGGGGGCGTGCGATCAGTGGAGGCTGGTTCAGGGCGCTCCCCCACGGGTTCAGGTCGTGGCTCCGCTCGGCTCGTACTCGCCGGAAGCTCACCAAGCCCCAGGAGATCGAGGGCGCGGGCGGTTGCCCGCTGTTCGGCAAGTTCGATCGCGCCATCCAGCAATCCGGTACTGTCGCTCGGTTCTGCCGCGTAGGCGCTGACCGCCGAGCCGTCCGGGAGCGACAGCTCGGCCCTCACCACCACCTGGTCGTCGTGGATATGGGTAAGATGCGTGTGCAACACCAGGCCCGGGTAGCGGCTTCGCAGCGCCCGGAGACGCTGGCGGATCCGGGCCGCATCGGGGTCCATGGCCATGTCGGTTGGGTGGTGCGTGGCGCTCACGTCTGAGGCTCCCCTTCGAACCGGTGACTGTTACCTTGATGCTGATTATAGCGAAGTCATGGAACCCGTCAGCGCGATGCGCTGGCCGGTTTCAGCCGATCGTTTCGCGGCCAGTCCGGCCTGGAGGGCGATCCGGGCATCGCGCGGGGTGGCTCGTTCGGCCATGGTTCCAGCCTGGATGCAGTCGATGAAGTAGCCCACCTCATTGGCGTAGGCATCGGTCTGGTCGACGATCATCAGTTCCGGGTCACCCTCTTCCCGGTAGATGGTCAGGCGGTTCGTGGGCTCGCCAAGCTCGAACGATCGCCCGCCAGCCTGGAAGTGATATTCGATCGCGCCGCGCTCGCACAGCACCTCGAGCCGCGAGGTAAAGGGGTAACTCTCCGGCTGGATCATGCCGCCATCGGCGACGCCGGTACCGCTTTCGTAACCGATCAACACCTGCGCCTGGTCGAGCCCGCCCGAACGCGGGTTGCGGATGCCGTTGGCGACGACCGATAGCGGGGCACCGAGGATCCAGTTCATGGCGTCGTAATCGTGGATCAGCATGTCGTAAATGGCACCGCCGGTCTGGTCGGCCGCCTTGAACAAGGCTGACCACTCCGGAAACGGCTGGCGACGGACGGCGTTGACCGCGATCGGCTGGCCGAGCTCGCCGCTGTCGATGACCCGCTTGAGTTCCACATATTCTGGCCAGAACCGCAGGACATGGGCAACCATGAAGACCCGGTCGGTAGCGTCCGAGGCGGCCACGAGGGCATCGGCATCCCCTTCCATCATCGCCAGCGGTTTTTCGAGCAGCACGTGCTTGCCGGCCGCGAGCGCGGCCTCGGTGGTCGCGCGGTGGGCGGGGGTTGGTAGGCAGATATCGACCGCCTCGATCGACTCGTCGCGGAGCACGCGATCGAGATCGTCAATGAAGGTGGAGCCGAGTTCGCGGGCGAGCTCTTCGGCCCGGTTTCCACTCCGGGCATAGATTGCCGCGATCTCCACATCGTCGCGTGCGTGGTAGGCGCGCGCGTGCGTGCCGCCCATGAATCCCGCCCCCAGCACCGCAATCCGCGTCTTGGTCATGGCCATATTTCCTCGTGCTGGACCGATCGTTACGGGTAGTGTCACTTCACAGGTGGCCGGCACAAGACCGGCCAGTACGAGTCCGCACACGGGCACGGCGAGCAGGATTCTTTGTCATTCCGAGGAACCAGGAATCTTGTCGAGTCCGGCCGCACTGTAAGCCAAGCGAATTCTCGCAAGCTCGAAATGACGAAGAAGTTGCAGCGCTCCGACAACGGATCTCTCCAGCCAGCCAATCGATCGCCTCACCCCTCCAGCGGCGCGTCGAACCAGCGGCGCTTGCCCGTGACCTGGATGTACTCGACGAGGATGCCGTCCTCACCCGTGAAGGCAGCGAGGGCGAAGGGCGGATCGCCCATGTCGCCAATGGGCCGGACGATCGTCTTGCCCTCGACGGCGGTGTGGATATCGTCGACTTCGTAGCAGATGTGCGGATGGTCGCGGAAGCGGGGATCGCGATCGTGACCGGGCGCGTAGCGCAGCCACTCGACCCGCTGGGGATGGTGGTCGGGGTTGGTGAGCCAGAGCTTGCCGCCTTCCACCCAGAACTCGCCGTCGATCGGGGTTTCCTGGTTTTCAGCCGGCAGGCCGATGTGATGAAACTGCTTCAAGGCGTCGATCCTTTCGAAAGAACACGTCCGATAGTGCCTGCGGTTCTACGGTATTCTCCACGCGAATCTGTCTTAAGCAAATCTTCAGGGAAGGCTCAGGGATGGTTCAGGCAAGCTCGCTATCTTTGTAAGTGGAAAGACAAATACGTTGTGGATCCAAGCACTGCAACATTGTCAATCCACTCTCTCCTCCCCCACCCACCGGAGCGGGTCGCCCCAAGCAGCGACCCGCTCGGTATTTAACCGGACTCCTCATAGCGACTCCACCGGTCCCAATCTCCGCACGAAGAAGTCGATGACTTCCTCCATCGCTACCGATGGAGCATCGATCGCCTGGGCATAGACCGATCCGAGCCCGTGATCGTCCAGGGGAAGTTCCAGTAGCGAGGCGTCGACGCCCAGGTCCAGCAACGTCGTCACCAGTTTTCGTCCCTGGTTCACCGGCACGAGGTCGTCCAGCGTTCCATGCACGATCAGCATCGGTGCGGCGGCAGTCGTGGCCAGGGCGACCGGACTCGCCAGCGCCGCCCGCTCCCGGATTTCCGGATCGTCGAGGTCGTTGCCGCCCAGCAGCTCGAACACGGCGGAAAATCCATCCTCATTCGGCGGGAACCCCGAGCCCGCATACCAGTCCACCAGGAAATCGGTGGGCGGTGACATTGGGACCGCAGCCTGGACAAGTGACGATTCATCCTGATTCCCGCCATTGCCTTCCAGGGCCGGGAGGCCGCCGGAGACCGCAGCCAGGGCGGCGAGACGGCCGCCAGCCGAGTGACCCCAAATCCCGATCCGTTCCGGATCGATGCCCCAGCGCTCGGCGTGGGCACGCAGGAACCGGATTGCAGCCTTCACGTCGTGAATCTGGGCCGGGAAGATCGCTTCGTGGCTGAAGCGGTAGCTGATCGCGACGGTCACGAACCCGCGCTCGGCCAGCATCCGGTTCGGATTCTCCCCCCGCTCGCCGCCACGCCACCCGCCGCCGTGGACCCAGATCACGGCGGGCCGTTCCGGATGCGGCGGCACGTCGGGTCGAAGCACTTCCAACAGCAGCTCCCGCCCCCCGCCGTTACCGTAAGGAATGTCCGATTCGAGGATGAGTGGAGGATGCTCGTTCATGCACATTTCCCGATCCATCGTTGTCCGGCACATGCCTCCTACCATACCCCTTTTGTTAGGCACGTCCAACCGCCTCGTGTCCGCTCGACGCTGGCCTTGGAAGGTGCCACTGCGGTAGACGGGCATTGGCTGACTCCGTACAGTGATCCAACGAAGAGTTGCCCCAGCACCAGAGGAGAGCAGGATGTACGCACACATCGCCAGAGCCAGGTTTCAACCGGAGCACAGCGACGACGTTATCCAGGTGGCACGCGACAGCATCGATGCCTATCGGGAATTGGCCGGCTTCGTACGGGTCACGCATCTCTACGATCGTGCCTCTGGCTGGGGATTTGCACTCTCGACCTGGCAAACGGAAGCCGATGCGAAGGCGGCGGTCATGCCGCTCGCGAGCGTGACCGACCGGTTCGCCCCCTACTGGGCGGAACACCCGTCGTCGGAGCCGGGCTTCTTCGATGTGATAGGCGCCCTGCCCACCTTCGAGGTGGTGGCCGAGAGCTGACCCCTCGACACGGTGCGGCTACCCTGGCGTTTCGGCACTGGTTGGGCGGTCGTAGCCCAGTTCGACGATGACCGCCGGGATGCGATCCAGTATGGAATTGAACATCCGCCGGACCACGATGGTCGCCCACCATACTTTTACGAATCCGAACGTGGAGTCGGGTTCCATCCAGAAAGCTTCGATTTCAACCTCGGTCGTCGGTCCTTCGGCGCGCAGGAACCAGGTGAGCGTCAGGTGCGAGGCGTGGTCGAAGGCCGTAATCGTGCGCGTCCGGATCGGTTCGGCGATCCGAAACTGGAAGTTTCGCTGGCGACCCCGGATCGTCATCGCGCACGATACAAGCGTGCCCTCACCGGTGCCGCCCGCCTGGACCACGTAGTCGCGGACAGCTTCCGGCAAAAGGCGGGGCTGGCCGCGCTCGAAGTCGGCGAGACAGCGGTAGACTGCATCGCTCTCGTACGGTATCGGTCTGCGCGTTTCGACGCGAATGTTGGGCAATGGCCAGCCTTCCGATGTCCTGTCTCGGTGCTCTTTGCAGCGTACCCCATTTGTCGGTCCCGTCCCGCGACCGTTTTGCCATACGACCGATGGTCAATCCGCGGAGCCGGCGACCGGCACCGTGGATCCACCAGCCGGGCCAGGCGGTCTGCCTCGGATCCGGAGCAGGTGGAGCCCGATGCCCGCGATGAGCAGCGCCAGGCCAATCAGGTCCTGCAGCGTGCCCGTGTAAAACAGGAATCCCGACGCCACGATCAGGACGGTTCGCTCCAGCCACGATGCCGGGCGTATGACCCAACCGCCCACGCCCCCCACCATCGCCACGATCGCCAGGCAACCCGTGATCGTCGCCAGCACGATCGCCTGGGTCGGTCCCATCGCGAGCAGGGCGATGCCATCGCTGGTGTTCAGCGTGAACATGAAGGGCACGACGAACGCCGGCAGCGTGTACTTCCAGGTCACCATCATCGTCTTGAACGGGTTGCCGCCGGTGATCGCCGAGGCCGCGAACGGCGCGAGCGCGGTTGGCGGCGAGACTTCCGACAACACCGCGTAGTAAAAGATGAACATGTGGGCGGCCACCTCGGGCACGCCGAGCGAGATCATCGCCGGAGCCGTGATCGCCGCGGCGATGATGTAGGAGGCCGTGACCGGAACCGCCAGCCCCAGCACGAGGACCGCGATCGCCGTGAAGAAGATGGTGAGGAAGAGATTGTTGTTGGCGAGGTCGACGATGAGATCTGACATCTTGAGCCCAAGCCCGGTCAAAGTCATGACGCCAACGATCAGGCCCGCCGTGGCGCAGGTCGAGGCGACCGAGAGCGTGCTCACCGAGCCCGCCCGCAACGTGCGGACCGCTCGGGGCGGGGTGATCGCCGTGTCGCGCCGCAGGAAGCTGAGCAGGAAGGCGAGGCCCGTGGCGTAGACCACGGCCGTCATCGGCGTGTACCC
>JALZMD010000140.1 GCA_030858375.1 Chloroflexota bacterium | reverse complement strand
TTCATGGGCATCTCCTTTCCTTGGCGTCTCCATTCTGATCCTGCAAAATCCATTGTCAATCGTTTCATTTCGCTATCGGTAATTGTGCGAATCCGGCGTGACCGCCCGGAGGTCCGCCGGTGAACGTGGGCCATCCTCGTAGGCTGTGATCCGCATCAATTGCACGCGTGAGAGATCGACCTCCTCGTCTCGCGACGCTTCCCAGCCATCGTGGGAGGCTGCTCCCCGGAAGGTCATGCTCTCCATTGGGATTAACCGCTCGGCCACGATGTTGGTGTTGTTGTTGGCTAGTTGCAACGTGCCCTGCACTGTCAACATCGGGGTTGAGCGGACTTCCAGGCGCTGTCGCTCGTAGAGGTCAGGATAGATCACGATGTTGACCAGGCCGAACTCGTCTTCGAGCAGTAGGAAGGTAATCCCCTTGGCGGTTCCGGGACGCTGGCGGCAGACGATCAGGCCGGGAATCTGGACGCGATAGCCATCTGGCAGGTGGGCAAGATCGTTTGTCGAAACCATGTGCTTCGGGAAGCGCGTCCGCATCAGTTGCAGGGGATGGTAGAGGGTCGACATACCAAGCGTGCGGTACTCGTCGGTCATCCGCTCCCACGAGGTGGTAGGGGGAAGTTCGACGTGATCCTGGGTGGTCGGCAGGGCCAGCGAAAGTTGCTTGCCGGCGGGTTTGCGACTCTGGCGATCCGTGAAACCCTTCGGGGAAATGAAGAGGCCGATCTGCCAGAGCATTTCGCGGCGTTGCAGCCCGAAGTCATCAAAGGCGCCGGCCGCGATCAGGTTTTCCAACGCATCGGGACGCAGCGCGACCCGGCGGATGAGATCGGCCAGAGAGCGGAATGCCCCGTTTCGCCGCCGGTCGTCGATGATCCGGTCGGCGGCCTCTTCCTGAAGCCCCTTGACGTACATCAGTCCGATCCGGATCGTCTTCGCGGCCTCGACCGAGCATTCGTAGCCGCTCAGGTTGATGTCCGGGCGTTTGATCCGCAAACCCGATCGCCTGCCGTCGTTGATGAGCACATGCGGCGCATAGAACCCCATCGGCTGGTTGTTGAGGAGCGAGCAGAGGAACTCGGTAGGATGGTGGTGCTTCAGCCAGCACGACTGGTAGGCGAGCAGGCCGAAGGCGGCGGCGTGGCTTTTCGGGAATCCGTATTCGGCGAAGCCGGAGAGCTTTTTAAAGACTGTCCTGGCAATCTCCGGGTTGACATCCCGGTTGAGGCAGCCCTGGATGAATTCGTCCTCGATCGCTTGCATCGCCTCGGCCGAGCGTTTGCGAGTCATCGCCCGGCGTAACTGGTCGGCCTGGCCGGCCCGGAACCCGGCAAGTTTCTCTGCTACCTGGACGACTTGTTCCTGATAGAGGATGACCCCCAGCGTTTCCTTGAGCACGTCTTCAAGATCAGGGTGATCGTATTCGGGAACGTAGTCGGGATCGACCCGGCGCTGGACGAAAGGCGTGACCGCACCGCCAACGATCGGGCCGGGACGGACGATCGCGACCTGGACGATAAGGTCTTCCAGGTTTTGCGGTTTAGTGCGCCGCAGCATCTGGATCTGGGCACGGCTTTCGACCTGGAAAACGCCAACCGTGTCGCCTTCCTGGATCATGTGGTAGACGTCGGGGTCCGCGTAATCGATTTTGCTCAGGTCGATGGGTTTGCCACCGGCAGTGTCGATCCGATCGAGGCATTCCTCAACGAGTGACAGCATGCCAAGGGCCAGGAAGTCGATCTTGATGAAGCCAGCGTCTTCGCAGGAATCCTTGTCCCACTGGCAAATGTAGCGCCCATCCATTGAGGCGGGCTGGATCGGGATGATCTCGTTGAGCGGTGTGGCCGAGATGACCATGCCGCCAACGTGCTGGGTGACATGGCGCGGGAAGTGTTCGAGCTGTTTCGAGAGCTCGATCAGGAACGTCCAGGGCGGAGATTGGGCACGGGCTGCATATTCTGGCAGTCGTTCCAGTTCCTGGCCGAGACCGGCCGCGCCCCTGGGTTCGCTGAGCTTGGCGATGCGGTCGAGATCAGCCAGCGGCAGGCCCAGCGCCTTGCCGACATCGCGCACCGCGCTTCGCAAGCGATAGGTCGCGAAGGCGCAGACGAGCGCGGCGTGATTGGTGCCATAAACCTCGTACACGCGTTCGATCATCTTCTCCCGGATCTCGCGGGGAAAGTCGATATCGATGTCCGGAACCGAGGGCAGGTCTTCGTTCAGGAAGCGCCCGACATACAGGTTGTGGGCGATGGGATCGATCGGTGAGAGACCGATCAGGTAGCAGACGATCGAGCTGACGGCCGATCCCCGGCCACGGCCTGGCGGAAGATATTTGAGGGATCCTGTGCGGTCCTTGCCCCTGAGCTCGGCGGCGATTTCCTTGCTGAGGCCGAGCAGGTCACGGTAGATCAGGAAGAACCCGGAAAGGTCGAACTTGGCGATCAGGCGCAATTCGTCCGAGAGGCGGTCACGTACCTTCTGGGTGGTGTCCGGATATTTGTCGGCGAAGGCTTCCCAGCAGGTGCGGGCCAAGTGGGCATCCTGCGATTCGCCGCTGTCCAGCCGATAATCGGGAAAGGTGTACTCAAGGTTTGTTGTCAGGTTGAACGCGGCGCAACGCGCGGCGATCAGCTCGGTCGAGCGGATCGCCTCCGGGTACTCCTCGAAAATGTCCTCCATTTCCTGCGGCGAGTGCAGGTAGAACTCCGCGTTCGCCCGCCGTTCGCTGTGACACCCGTCAAGGGTCGTCCGGTTCCTGATGGCGACGATCGTATCCTGCAGGTGATGGCGGCTTTTATGGTGGTAGTGGACATTCCCTGTGGCGACATAACGAGTACCGCGTTGGTCCGCCAGACTCACGAGGCGGGCGATCCGGGGTGTGTCCCCGAACACGAAGTTCTGCTGAAGTTCGATGAAGACATTGTCCTTGCCGAACCAGGCGATGTATTGCCCGAGCACGCGTTTGGCATCGGCGAATCGTCCCGCATCGACCAGCCGGGCGAGTTGGCCGTTTCGGCAGCCGGTGAGCAGGATCAGCCCCTCGGCGTAGTCGCGCAAGTGAGAGAGGATGAGGTCGGATTCGGCATCGTCCGGATCATCCCCGTGGTCGCCGTCGTCTTCGTCCAGCATCACTGGCAGGGGAGGGCGTCCATGATGCACATTGGTGAGTAGCCGGCAGAGGTTACCGTAGCCAATTCGGGACTCGGCGAGCAGGGTCAGGTGCGAGCCATCGGCAAGGGTGATTTCGGCGCCGGTAATTGGCGCGATGCCGGCGGCATCCGCCATCCGGGCGAATTCCATCGCCCCGTGTACCCCATCGTGATCGGTGATCGCCAGCGATTGGTACCCAAGCTGCGCTGCCTGGTTGATCATGTCCTCCGGCAGCGACGAGCCATCCAGGAACGAAAATGCAGTATGGAGGTGAAGCTCGGTGTACATGGCGGTATCCGGCGAACGAATTGGGCTGGGACGGATCGCGGAGCGTCGTCGTTTCATTGCCAGAAAACGCGTGGTGGTCATTCCGATTGGAATGACCAAGGCTCACTAGCGTGAAGCACCCTCTCCAAAGATCGTCATTCCGACGAAGGAGGAATCCCTGCGCGAAGCGCTTCCGCCGAAGGCGGACCTTCGGAAGTTGCCAACACCATGCGCCGGCTCCGTCGTCGAGCGCTTCGCGCAGGGATGTCTCGCAGGCTCGAAATGACGGCAAGGGAGAAGTGAGCAAGATGGCCGGCAAGAAGCGTGTCGGACGCGATAGCTTGGCGGCGCTTGATACGCGCTGGTCCTCCCCTACGAAGGCACCAGAACCCAGAACATCGAACGTGTCTTTGCAAACACCCGGCCTTCCCCTACGAAAGCCAGATGTACCCATCGACCGCGATGCTCTTGCCCTAGTAATCCTGGAGGAACCAGGCGTCGGCCACGCGGTCGTGATAGACGGTGCGGCGCGTGCCATCGTCCAGCAGCAGGGCAAAGTACTGGCGGGCGATCGGCTGGCGCCACCATTCGTCTTCGATGATCCAGGTGTCCTGGATCCGTTCGATCTGGTGGCTGTGGCGGTTGACGACGATCGAGAGCGGGCGGTGCCGATCGGCCGTGACTGAAATCGCGACCGGTGCGTTTAGGGGTCGTACGTGATCAGGGCGTGCCTTCGCTCGGGAATCCGGGACCATGGTTCTACCTCCACAACGTGATAGATGGGCGACAGGCCGTAGCGGTGCTTGAGCTGGTGGATGGCGGCGGTCAATGGCGCGGCGGCCCGGGGACCCATCATCGAAAAGGCCGCCTGGCGGGCGGTTTCAGTGGTGATGCCGCTAAACTCGATGGTGATCATCTCGATCGGCCCGGCCATTTCAATGGCCTGCAGTCGCAATTCAAGGGCATTGATGACGCGGTCCCGGCCACACGGTTCCTTGAGCGTCAGGGTCCGTTGCCACGAGCGGCGCTCACCTTCGAGGATCGCGTGCAGCGCGACCTGGCGAACGTGTTTGCCGCGCAGCTCGGCTTTGCCGAAGGCGCGTGTCACCATCTGCTGCAAGCCGATCATCAGCATCTCGCGGCTGACCGCGGGGGTGGGCATCACGAGGTCCTCGATCACGGGTCGGGTGCGGGGCGGCGGGACGACGGGCTGGTTATCCTGCCCGCGGGCGAGTTCCCAGGCTTGCCGCCCGGCGGCCCCGAACCGGGCCGCCACCTTCCGGGCGGGCAGTTTGGTGAAGGCCCCAAGGGTCGGGATGCCGAGGTGTTCCAGCTGGCGGATGACATCGGGCGGAAGCGGAACCCATGTGATGGGCGCCTCAGCCAGGAAGCCGGGCGCCTCATCATCCGTGACGGTACGGATCGATCCCGCCTTTGCTACCCCGGCGGCCACCCGGGCCGTGAACCTGGCGGAGGCCACGCCCACCCTCCCGCGCAGGATGGGATCGACGCACGCGATCAGGCGCTGGGTTGCCTGGGCATAGGTGCCGTAGTAGCGCTCCAGCCCGGTGAGATCGATATACCAGCACCCCTGTTCCGCCTCATCGGGCTCGACGAGCGGGCTCAGGTGTTCGAGACGGTTCTGGATCTGCTGGCTGACCGTGCGCTCGCGAACGGGATCCGCCGCCAGAACGACCACAGTTGGGCACAATGCGCTTGCCTCACGGAGGTTCATGCCGGGACGAATGCCTCCCGCGAGTGCTTCCGGTGTGGCATCGAGCACGATGGCACGGCCACTTTGGGGGTTACTCAACACAAGGGGTTTGCCATTAAGGTGCGGTGATTCGAGCAGGGCGATGCGCAGGGCGAAGTACGGTATACGCAAGCATACGATCGGCATGAACCCTCCCTTGGGCCGCTGAAATGCGCGTCAGACCGGCGTGACCGCACCAGGGATTCCCGACGGTGAATTTGCTGTATGCCGGCCCCACGCCAGATCAGCAATCGGAAAACCACAGGCCTGTCAATCACGATAGTAGAACATATGTTCTTATAGCGCAAGCAGGTTCAGCCTGGTCCCTGAACCACGTACACTGGGCAGGCAAAGCGCCACCAACGGCGTCGACGACAACGCGAGGGCCACGTATGCTGGAGGCATCGACGAGTGACAGGCAGTGACGAAATCGTAACCATTGCGCCGCAGGATGCCGAGGATGAGCGGCATCTCACCGAATTGCGGGCGCGAGGCGTTGCTCGGATCCTGATTTCCGAGGCCCAGATCCAGGCCGAAATCGTGGCCATGGCCGCCGAGCTGGATGGCGAATACCGCGATGACCAGCCGTTGATGATCGGCGTGCTGACCGGCGCCGTCGCCTTCATGGCCGACCTGATGAAGGCGATGACGATTCCGCTGCAGATCGACTTCATGGCCATTTCGAGCTATGGCGCCGCCACCAAATCTTCGGGCGTGGTGCGCATCCTCAAGGACCTCAACGAGGATATCGAAGGCCGACGCCTGATCGTGGTCGAAGATATCGTCGATAGCGGGTTGACCCTGCAATACCTGCTGGAAATGCTGAAGGCGCGGCAGCCGAAGGATATCCGCGTGGTTGCCCTGCTCAAGAAGGATAAGCCGGATGCCATCGCGGTCCAGACTGACCGGGTGGGCTTCTTCATTCCCGACGAGTTCGTGATTGGCTACGGCCTGGATTACGCCGGTCAGTACCGCAACCTTCCCTACGTGGCCGTGCTCGACCCGAGTGTCTATACGAATTGAGCGCTCCCGCCCGATCTCATTGCATCGACATAATTGACGATATATCCTAAGTGCATGCCGGTCTATCCACGAAGCGGTATTCTCCGGAAATGCTATCCAAAAGCGGGCGCGTCCGATTGCTATACTGTGCGTACATTTCCGTCCGTGGGGTGATGCCAATCACCTCGCTCATCGACTATTTCCCCTAGAATCCCGGAGGATTCCGGCATGCCCAATCGGAAGTGGCTGCGTAGTGGCTTTGTCTGGCTTTTGCTGCTGGTGGTCGTGAGCGTCCTCTGGTTCGCCTATGCCGGTAACCGTGGCGACCCTCCAGGGGTCGACTTCAATACATCGGTTATCGCCGACATCAAGCGCGGCGAAGTCGAAAAGCTGATCGCCAAGGAAGGCAGTAACGAAGTCCGGGTCCAGTACACCGACCCCACGCGGGATGAGGCGCAATCCCGGATCCCGCCGGACAGCAACATCATCGAGGTCCTGGCTGGAGCGGATGTCTCGGCCGATGCCGTACCGATCGAGGTCGAGCGGGCCAGCCGCTGGGGCGCCGTGATCGGCATCCTGACCTTCCTGCTGCCGCTTGTCCTCATCGTCGGCCTCCTGATTTTTCTCATGCGTCAGAGCCAGGGCTCGAACAGCCAGGCAATGTCGTTCGGCAAGAGCCGGGCGCGTCTCTTTTCGAGCAATCGACCGACCGTCACCTTTGCCGATGTCGCCGGAGTCGACGAGGCCAAGGAAGAACTGGCCGAAGTCGTCGAGTTCCTGAAGTACCCCGAGAAATTTGCGTCGCTCGGCGCCCGGATCCCGCGTGGCGTGTTGCTGGTTGGGCCTCCCGGCACCGGGAAGACGCTGCTCTCGCGGGCAGTGGCGGGTGAGGCGGGGGTGCCGTTCTTCAGCATCTCCGGATCCGAGTTCGTCGAGATGTTCGTTGGTGTCGGCGCCAGCCGCGTCCGTGACCTCTTCGAACAGGCCAAGAAGAGCTCGCCCTGTATCGTCTTCGTGGACGAGATCGACGCCGTTGGCCGCCAGCGTGGCGCCGGCCTGGGCGGCAGCCACGACGAGCGTGAGCAAACGCTCAACCAGTTCCTCGTCGAGATGGACGGGTTTGACAGCAGCATCAACGTGATCGTGATCGCCGCCACCAACCGGCCCGATGTGCTGGATCCCGCCTTGCTGCGGCCGGGCCGGTTCGACCGCCAGGTTGTGCTTGACCGGCCCGATATCCAGGGACGCCGCTCGATCCTCGATGTCCACACCCGTGGCAAGCCGATGGAGGAAAACGTCTCGATTGAATCGCTGGCTCGCCTGACGTCCGGTTTTTCCGGTGCCGATCTCGAGAACCTCGTCAACGAAGCCGCCATTCTCGCCGCGCGCCGGAATAAGAAGAGCGTGGGCCGCGGCGAGCTGACGGAAGCGATCGACCGGGTGATCGCCGGTCCGCAGCGCAAGAGCCGCGTGATTTCAGAACGTGAGCGCCTGATGACGGCCTATCACGAGGCCGGTCACGCCCTGGTCGCCCGGATGCTCGCGCACTCGGACCCGGTTCGCAAGGTGTCGATCGTTGCCCGTGGGATGGCTGGTGGATATACCAGGACGGTTCCCGACGAGGACCGCTTGTTCAAAACCCAGGCCCAGTTCCGCGACGATATCGCCGTATTCATGGCTGGTCAGGTCGCTGAGCACCTAGTGTTCGAGGAAATCTCGACCGGCGCTTCGAACGACATCGAGCGGGCAACCAATATCGCCCGGCGGATGGTGACCGAATTCGGCATGAGCAGCCTAGGACCGCTCGCCTACGGCAAGAAGGACGAGATGGTGTTCCTCGGCCGCGAAATCAGCGAACAGCGCAATTACAGTGATCCGGTTGCCTTCAAGATCGATGAGGAGGTGCGCCAGATCATCGACGATGCCCATGACCGGGCGTTCCACGTGATCACCGACCACTTCGACCGATTGGAAGCAATTGCCCTGTTGCTCATCCGCGAGGAGACGATCGACGACGAGCAACTCGAGCGCCTCTTTGATTCGCCCCGGCCGCTCCCACAACTGGTGGGGCCGCCAACCGGCCGGCC
>JALZMD010000127.1 GCA_030858375.1 Chloroflexota bacterium | reverse complement strand
GGGACGACAACGGTGCCCTCGCTCGTGGACTGAGTGTCGTAGCAATCGTGTATACGTTGGCTCAGGTGCTGGCTTCGCTCCACGCTCAGGTAAGCGTGAACCTGGGCGACAGGATGTCGACCTGGCTGCACGATCAGTTGCTGGACGCAACGCTCACGCCCGATGGCTTTGGTCACATGGATTCGAGCGCACTGACAGACAGGTTGGCGGTAGCCCAGGATTTTGACACCGGCCGATCGGCCCCACCGATGGACATTTCCATTGGCATCATTGCTGGTGGCCTGGTGGAATTCATTGTTGGCCTGGGACAGATGGGAGTTCTCGCGACCTATCGTTGGTGGGTGGCCCTGCTGATTGGCACGGCCTGGATTTCGACGCATTGGCTGCTCAGGAACAGCACGACCAGCTCGCGCCTGGATGATCGGGTTCAGGCTGCGCAGAGGCGGGCGGACTACACCTATCGCCTGGCCGTTGATCCACCGGCAGCCAAGGAGGTTCGACTCTTTGGGCTGAGCGAGTGGAGCGTTGACCAGTTTACCGAGAGCTGCCGGCAACTCGTGGACCTGCGATGGAAAGCGATCCGGATTCGAGAGAAGCCGATCGTTTGGGCGATCGTGCTCCTTGCTGGATTGAACCTCGGCCTGTTTGGACTCCTTGCAAGAGATGCCGCTAACGGCGTGATCGATCTGGCTGAGATCGCGGTCTATGCGCAAGCAGCGGTTGGCGTTGCCGCGTTGGCGTTCGGAGGACTGAACTGGGCGCTGCCGCCGGCAGCGGAGTCCGTGGCGCTGGTGGAAGGACTTCGTCGGTCGATGGCGGCGGAGGGTCGATTGACGGGCGGCCAGATCAGTCCTGAGGGAATGCCGGCCAAGGCGATTGCGTTCCGCAATATGACGTTTACCTACCCTGGAAGCAAGGATCCCGTACTTGATGGCCTGGACCTCACTATTGAGTCGGGAACGTCGGTGGCAATAGTGGGTGTCAATGGTGCCGGGAAAACGACGCTGGTGAAGCTGGCGTGCAGATTATATGACCCGGACAGTGGTGGGATTGACGTTGACGGCATCGACTTACGTGACCTGGCGATTGCGTCCTGGCGATCCAGGCTTGCCGTCGTCTTCCAGGACTTTGCACGATATGACCTGCCGGTTCGAGACAACGTTGCACCCCTCGGCGCACCCGACGACCTCATCTGGGAAGCGCTAAACGAGGCTGGGGCTACGTCTATTACAAGCCTGGACACCGTGCTCGCCAAGGGCTACGACGATGGAACCGACCTGTCAGGCGGTCAATGGCAACGCATCGTCATTGCGCGGGCGCTGTGCGCCGTCAAGCAGGGCGCTGAGCTGGTGATTCTCGATGAGCCAACCGCGCAGCTCGACGTTCGTGGCGAGATCGAAATCTTCGATCGCATTCTTGAGGCGACCCGGGACAAGACGACCATCCTGATCTCGCACCGGTTCTCGACGGTTAGGCGAGTCGACAAGATCTTCGTCATCGAAGGTGGCCGCGTCGTCGAGCTGGGCAATCACGAAGCGTTGATGGCAGCCCAGGGACGGTATCGGGCGATGTTCGATCTTCAGGCCTCCCGCTTCGTGGGCGGTCAGGACTGAGATGGACCAACGCCTATCTGGTATCGATGCGTTGCCGGGCGCGGTGGAGTCGCTTTGGCGATCTTTGCAACACGGGTTCAGGGCTGAGCCGAAGTTGCTCCTGGTTTCGGGAGTTACCATGCTTTCCGCCGCGACAATTGATGCGCTCCTTGCGCTTGGCCTCGCGTACCTGACCGATGCGGTGACCGCAGGAAGCGTATCTCCTGCATCCATCGTGGCCGTCGTGTTGGCCCTGTTGGTTGCAGGAAACTGGTTGCTCGATGTGCTGGGTCAACGCTTGAACCGTCGACTGACCGAGCGGGTAAGTATCTCGCTCGAGTCCCACGTCGCCCGCCTGCAATCCTCGATTGGGACCCTCGAACACCAGGAACGCGTTGACTACCTGGACCGTCTTTCGTTGCTGCGAAATCACGCCCCCGCCTTGAGCGAACTCTATGGCTCGCTTTTCAGCACGGCGGGAGCGATCCTGAGACTCGTCATCACCATTGGACTTCTGGTTTCCGTGCATCCTGCCCTGGCTGTCCTGGCGGTGTTTGCGCTGCCGGCATTGATCGTATCGAATTGGCGGGGTGGGGTCGAGCACAAGGCTCGCGAGCGCCTGGGTCAGCAGGAGCGACGCGCTCGACAGCTCTTCCTGGTTGGCACCTCGCCGGTGCAAGGCAAGGAGGTTCGTGTTGCTGGCCTCGGGCGGTGGCTCCGAACGCAACGACAAGAAGCGTGGGACGAGCGCTATCGAACGCTTTCGCGCGTTGGGTGGGTGTCCGCGTTTGCACGAGGGGGCGCGATGGCGTTGTTCGGCTTCGCGCTGGTCGGTGCGGCCGCCTTCGTGGGAACAGTCCAGGACGCAACTGCCGGCGAGATGATGCTGGTCCTCGTCGCGGGTAGCCGACTCTCACAGTACGTCAGCCTGGCTGCATCGGACATGCACTTCTTCCGCACAATCTGGCTGGACTGCTCCCGCCGGCTGGCGTGGCTCGAGGACTACGCGGCGACGGTGGAGTCAGGCAAGGAGGATGTTCCGTCCGTTCTGCGCGATGGAGTGCGTCTCGAGCAGGTGAGCTTCAAATATCCCGGCACCGATACCTATGCGCTGGAGGACGTGAACATCACGCTCCCAGCTGGGAAAGTCGTGGCGATCGTGGGCGAAAACGGCGCTGGCAAGAGCACCCTGGTCAAGCTGATTTGCGGACTCTACCAACCGACGGATGGTCGGATCGAGATCGACGGTACTGACCTCAGGAATATGGATCTCGCAGCGTGGCGGCGGTGCCTGTCAGGCGCCTTTCAAGACTTCTTCATGTTCGAGTACCCGGTCCAGCAGTCGGTCGGTGTTGGCGATGTGCCCAACATCGACAGCGCCGAGCATGTGAGCGCTGCCCTCAAACGAGCCGGAGCTGACCGCCTGGTGACGGAGCTGCCGAAGGGACTTGAAACGCACCTTGGTGTGACATGGGAATCTGGTGTCGCCTTGTCTCACGGCCAGTGGCAGAGAATCGCCCTCGCGCGCGCGTACATGCGACAGACCCCCCTGGTGTTGATCCTTGACGAGCCTGCGTCGGCACTGGATGCCGAGACCGAACACGCCCTCTTCGGCAGGTATGCGCAGGCGGCCAGGGATGATCAACGAGTTCATGCGGGCGGTATGACGATTCTGGTGTCACACAGATTCTCCACCGTCCAGATGGCCGATCTGATCGTGGTGATCGTTGGTGCCAGAATCGTCGAGTACGGAACGCATGAGGAGTTGATGGCTGGCAACGGTACGTACGCGGATCTGTATATCTTGCAGGCGACTTCTTACAGTTGATGCGGATGCGACGGCGTTCCGGACGTGCGTTCGTCTCGATGTGCATTCATTCTGAACAAGTGAGCGCTTTTCTCGAGAGCGTGGTGTGCGGAGTCCGGGTAAACAGCCGGAGTACGGAATCTGTTCGGATTTTGCCGTGCGCCCGCATCCGGGCGGACAGAGAATCGGCAGGATCCGCTCGGGGAGGGTGCCCTTCGCGGTTGATTCAGGTGCGCTCCTACACGTGACAGCTCGGTTGTCCGCTATGATGGGGATGAATTACGACCTTCGATCACTTCGACCAGGAATGGCAGGACCTCCGCCGCGAACTCGTTGGTGTGGGTGCGGTGCAGGGCGTGGCCCGCGCCGGGAATGTGGGCAACCCGCGCGTTGGACAACCGGTGCTCGAAAGCCTCGGCATCGGCGGGAACGACCATGCTGCCAGATTCTGGATCGCCGCACACGAGCAGGATAGGCGAGGTGATGTGCGCGATCTCGGCCAGCCGGTCGACGCCCTCGTTCTCCATCGAATCGGCCCGGAGTTCAACGAAGACGTTGCGGGCGGTGGCGGTCATCACTTCGGCCCGTCTCCGGGCCCGCTCTTGCGACCAGTCCGGGTGCTCCGTTGCAAACCATTCCGCCAGCTCCTCCACCAGCATCGCGTTCTGACGGAGCCAGCCATCGAACGCCGGGGCGAAATCATGGCCGCTCCGGAGGGGGCTATCGGCTACGACGATCCCGCCCGCCCGGTCCGGGTGCCGGGCCGCCCACCAGAGGGCGATGATGCCGCCCAGCGAGTGACCCATCAGCAGCGGTCGCTCGATGCCGAGCGCCGCCAGCACGCCGTCGAGGTCGTCGATGTAGTCGTCGTAGAGATATCCGTGTTCCGGCTTGCCGGAATCGCCGTGCCCGCGCAGGTCGAGGGCGATCGGTGTGACGACCTTCGCGAGTGCCGGAATCATGGCGTCCCAGCTGGAACCGGTTGAGCCGATGCCGTGAATCATCACGAGCGGCGGTCCCGATCCTGGCCAATTCCGGAGGGTGATGCACTGATCCCCCACATTGGCGTGTGCGACCTCGAAAGGAGGGGGTGTGTCCGGTGAATTGGCGGTAGAATAGGGATTGTTGTACACGCGGTGCGGCTTTCCATGTCCCAGGCAACACATCAACAGTGCCTGGATGGAAACCTACATCATGTTGGCGTGTCCGCGGGCCCGGCCCCTGGTTGCGATAGCCCGTTCCAGAATGCATGACGTGGGTGGGACAACGATGTCGAGCACCCGAAAAGACCCATTTGCCCCAGGCGATGGTTGTGGAGGATCACCCCTGATGAAACGCCTTGATCGCCGGAAGTTCATGTTGCTGGCTTCGGTCGGCACGACCGGCGCCGCCCTGACCGCCTGTGGAAACGATCCGGACGATGTAGACCTCAGCCCCACCATGATCCCGGATGTGGAGGGCGCCCCGCCGACCCT
>JALZMD010000122.1 GCA_030858375.1 Chloroflexota bacterium | reverse complement strand
ACCAAGGCGCCCACGACTCAGGGCTACACCGACTTCCTGCTCCGGACCGCGACTACCAACAACTACACCGAACTGCTCGGTGCCCTGCTGCCCTGCATGTGGGGGTACAGCGAGGTCGGGACGGTGCTCGCGAGGCGGGGATTACCTGCCGACGACCGCTACCGCCGGTGGATCAATGTCTACGCCGATCCGGAGTTCGCGGAGCTGGCGATGTGGTGCCGCACCCTCCTCGATGACGCGTGCCAGAGCCTCTCGCCCGATCGTTCCAGCCGCGTGGAACGGGCCTTCATCACGTCCAGCCGGTACGAGCTCGCCTTCTGGGACATGGCCTGGCGCCAGGAAGCCTGGCTGGCGTGACCATCAGGCGGCCTACCGGTAACTGGCAGCCTGGAGCTCGAAGAGGTCGGCGTACTGGCCGTTGCGGAGCATCAGTTCCTCGTGCGTGCCCTGCTCGATCAGGCGGCCGTGCTCCAGCACGAAGATCCGATCGGCCATCCGGGCGGTCGAGAAGCGGTGCGAGATGTAGAGGGCGATTCGGCCCTCGGTCAACTCCTTGATCCGGCTGAACAGCTCGTGCTCGGCGCGGGCGTCGAGGGCGGCGGTTGGTTCGTCGAGGATCATGATCTGGGCGTCACGCATAAAGGCGCGGGCAAGGGCGACCTTCTGCCACTCGCCTCCTGACAGTTGGTGCCCTCCCTCGAACCACTTGCCGAGCGCCGTGGCGTAGCCCTCCGGCAGTCGGGCGATGACGCGGTCGGCGCCGGCCCGGTCGGCGGCGTCGCGGATTGCCGCCATGTCACCGATACGCTCGACGTTGCCGATCCCGATATTGTCGGCGGCGCTGAACTGGTAGGTGGCGTAGTCCTGGAACATAACCCCAATCTGCTCACGGAGGTCGACCGGGTCGTAGTCGCGGATGTCGACGCCGTTGATCAGGATCTGCCCTTCGTCCGGATCGTAAAGGCGTCCCAGGAGCTTGACGATCGTCGACTTGCCGGCGCCGTTCTGACCAACGAGGGCGATCGTCTCGCCCGGCGCGATGGTGAACGAGACGTCCTGCAGGGCGGGGGTGTCGCGGTCCGGGTAGTGGTAGGAGACGTTGCGGAACTCGATGCCCTGCGTAAAGGGCCGCGTGATCGGCACGGGGTTGGCCGGAGCCGAGATGTGCGGCTCGCGTTCGAGCAGCTCGTAGAGGGTCGAGAGATACAGCCCGTTCTCGTAGATGCCCTGGACGCCGCCGAGGATCCCCTGGAATGCACCCTGGACCTGGCTCGCGGCCTGGGTGTAGACCGTCAGCGCGCCGAGCGTGACCTGGCCCCGGATCGCCAGCACCGCGACGTAGAGGAAGGTGCCGGACGAGGCAAGGGTGGTCAGCGAGCCCCAGCCGAACCCGGCGAAGTAGCGCCGCACCAGAAGCTGCTTCGTATCCTGGTAATAGGATTCGGAAACCGTGCGGTAGCGCTCGATGAAGTGGTCACCGGCGGTGAAGAGTTTGACCTCCTTGGCGTACTGGTCGGTTGTCATCAGGGTGGTCAGGTACGACATCGCGCGCCGAATCGGCGACTGGCGCCGCATCATGCCGAAGCCCTGCCAGCCGTAGCGGGAATCCGAGATGAAGGCCGGGATTGGGGAGAGCAGGGCCGCCGCGGCGATCCACCAGGAGAGGCTGGCGAGCAGCACGATCATCGTGCCGAAGGTGATGAGCGAGCGGACGAGGCCGAAGACCTGGGAGACCATTTGCACGGGCCGGCGTGAGGATTCGCGCTGGGCCTGCTGGAGCTGGTCGTAGTAGGTGGCGTTCTCGAAGTCGGCGAGGTCGAGCGAGTTGGCGTGGTCCATGATCTGGAGCTGGACGTGGATCGAGAGCCGTTCCTGCAGGAGTTGCTGGCTGATGTTGCCGACGGCCTGGAGCAGACTGGAGCCGACGAAGATCGCAAGCTGGATCAGGGCGAGGATAACGACGCCCCGGATGTGCTCATCGCCGCCGCCCGCCTCGAACCCCTCGACGACCTGGTCGATGAGCTGGCCGGCGAGCCAGACCTGGAGCACGGGCACGACGCTCTGGAGGATATTGGTGGTGCCGAGCCCGATCGTCAGGAGCCGGCTGGAGGCCCAGACCAGGCGGAGGACGCGGACGACGCCGTTCCAGGTTTCGCGGATGCCACGGCCGATTGCACCAGGGCGAATGCGGAAGCGAGGTGGCGGCGTGTCGGTCGGGTGGCTGAGTGGTGGCGGGACATGGCCGTTCGGGCTGGAGCTGTTGGAGGAGGACGGTTGACGGGGTTGGGATGGTGGGGGTTGGGGACTGGTTATGGGACTGCCTCCTGATGGCTCGGTCAGCGCCGGAACGATTGTTTTGGCTCATGCCATCGTAGCCGGTTCATTCACATAACGATATCGGTCAAACGACCAGTTGTTTTCGCCTGAAGGGCGATATGGGGCAATGAAGGATGGGTTGAAGCCCGTAGGTGCGGACCAGCGGTCATTACGGGTGGCGACCTCGTGCATCCGTCCTGCAATCCGCTCTAATACTCGTCCCAGTTGGCGATGGCGGGTGAGGTGCCGAGGATGACGTTGATGTCGTCCGGTATCGTTTCCGGCGCAAGCGCATAGGCCGTGATCCGGGTATGCCCTTCGAGGATGACGCGCGTTTGCCCGGCGTCGGCACTGACGAGGATGGGTGGCGGCACGGCCAGGCCGTTTCGCAGTCTGGCAGCCACGCCAATGAGGGTCTGGACGAGTGGGCAGGCAACCTGGCCGGCCATGATGCGTTCGGCCGCGATGCTTGGATCGCGGGTGTCCTGTGACAGATCCATCCACTCCGAGCCGGGGTAGCCGTTGTATTTCGATTCGAGCAATTCGGCGGGCGTCAGGGCCACCCAGTTCCAGGCGACGCCGGCCCCGGGAAAGTCGGTGAGGTACGACTCGTGATCTGCGTCGTAGCCGCGGTACCGGGCCAGGATCCGCCGACGGTCGGCGTTGGCATCTGGATCGCCAATATCCGGTTCCGTGATGCGGCGGACCGCCACGACTTCCTGGACCAGGCACTCGTCGATGTGGGCGCCGTAACGGTCGTGGCTGGCGTATTCCTGGCGCAGGAACTCGGCGATCATCTCCGCTTCGCTCGACGGACGCAGCAGTCGCATATGGTTAGGATGCAGACCAGGTTTCGCGGCCATTCATGCCGTAGGTCACGAGGTACAGCGCCCGGTTAGGCCGGACCGCCACGAACACGGTATCCGGCGATCCCTCGGGACCGCCCGGCGCGAACATGTTGAGGTCGTAATCGAAGACGCCGTTCCACAATCGCACCTTGGTGTCGATATCTTCATGGGCCTCGGCGGTTCCCCGCACTTCAACCCCGTCTCCCGCCTCGGTAACCTGCCAATGCATCGCCACGTTGGGTTGATGCGCGATGTTGCGCACCTTGATGCTGGTCGACCCGGTCATGAACCAGATCGTATCGCCTTCCCAGGCGGGATGGACCGGAACGACATCCGGATTGCCGTTTGGGCCTACGGTTGCGACGTGTGCCCACGCGCTGAGCCGAGCGGCGGCTGCCTTGATCTGTTCCAGCTCCATGGTTGCCCCCGGTTGGATCGGTGTGACTAGACCTCGTCGGCGCGGAAGCCGGCGGTGCCGCTGGAGGGGACCTGCGCGGTGGCCGAGGGCACGTAGACCAATGCGGTAACCCGACGGCCTTCACGGTGGACGATGACCTCGGCCTCGGGGTCGTTCATCGCCCGCTCGAGTTCGGTGTTGGCGTTCGCACCGCGCTGGCCGA
>JALZMD010000116.1 GCA_030858375.1 Chloroflexota bacterium | reverse complement strand
GTCGTGAAATACGCCGGCGCCGCGTACCTGATCTGGATGGGCATGGTCAGTATTCGGGCGACGGCGACCACGCTCGACAGGCCTCAGATCAACCGGCGGGCAAGCTACGGCCGCCTGTTTACGCAGGGCCTGGTGGTGAACGTGCTCAACCCGAAAGTGGGCCTCTTCTTCATCGCCTTCCTGCCGCAGTTCATCGATCCTGCACGAGGCAGCTCCACCGGCCAAATCCTCGTACTCGGGGCCGTGTTCGCGGCGATCGCGGTCGTGTCCGATCTGGTCTACGCCCTCGCCAGCGGGTCGATCGGGGCGTGGCTGAGCACGCGGGAGCGGATCGCCCTGCAGCGCGATCGGTTCGCCGGCGCCGTGTACATCCTGCTCGGTGTCGTGGCCGCGCTCTCCGGCTCGGGCTCGGCGCGGTCGCGCTAACGGGCGGCCACGTCGGCCCACTTGGCGACGGACGTTGGCGTCCAGGCCGCCATCGTGTCCAACAGGATCTCGGGCGATGATGCCTCGAGGAGCAGCGACCGGTGTTCAGGACGAATGAAGCCCTGGGCCGACACGAAGTCGAAGAACGATGTGAGTTGTCCGAAGAAGCCCAGCGTGTCGAGCAGGCCGATCGGTTTTTGATGAATCCCGAGTTGGGCCCAGGTCAGAATCTCGCAGAGTTCGTCGAGCGTGCCGAAACCGCCCGGCAGCGCGATGAAGGCCTCGGCGGCATCCGCCATGGCCGCCTTTCGCTCGTGCATGGTCCGCGTCACCACGAGTTCGGTGAGGCTCCCGTGACCGACCTCCTTGAGCATGAGCGATTCCGGGATGATCCCGAGGACCTCGCCTCTCGCGTGGAGCGCGGCATCGGCAATCACGCCCATCAGGCCAACCTTGCCCCCACCGTAGACCAGGCGGATGCCGCGTTCGGCCAGGAGCCGGCCGAGACTGGCGGCAGCCTCGCGGTAGGCGTTATCGCCCCCGATACTGGAGCCGCAGAATACACAGATGGACTTCATGATCGATGACCCCCGTGGCCATGGCGTCGCGCTCTGGGCGACATCGCGCTTGCATCTCGTTGGCGTATTGTGGATGGTTGGGTGATCCGGTTGTCAACGTGTGTCGTCACAAAAGAGTATTAGCGCCCAGCCTGGAGGTTCGAGATGACTCAACCCGCACGCAACGCCCACGATCTATCCATCGTCTTCGATGCCTACCGGCCGATCCTGAAGCCGTATATCCCGAACATGATGGTGGTGCAGGATAACGAGCGTGGGGTCTACCTGAACACCCAGTCGGTCATGAAGAACAGGCAACCGCTCTTCTTCGCGTCGCTTGCCATTAACAAGGCATATGTCTCGTTCCATCTCTTCCCGGTGTACATGTATCCGGATCTGCTGGATGGCATCGGCGATCTGGTGAAGCGGATGCAGGGCAAAAGCTGTTTCAACTTTCGCAAGGTCGATCCGAGCCAGGTGGAACGGATGCGCGCGCTGGTCGAAGCCGGTTACCAGCGGTTCAAGGCCGAAGGCGATATCTGACGAGCCTCTGGCTAGCCTTGCCACAGGGAAACGAGTGGGCCGTCGGCCCCGTAGACCGGATCGGTGGTCGGCAGCGGCACCGCGGCGATGCTGTCATCGACACGGGGATGTTCATCGCCCCCGCCCGTGTTGACGTCCCAGATCTGGCCCGGAGGGTAAGCGCCGACAACCACGAAATCATCGGATGAATCGATGTTCTTGTGGGCAACGCCAGCGGGCAGAATCACGACATCGCCGGGCTCGAGTTCCAGCACCGGCCCTTCCTCGCCACCGAGCTGGACGGTCACCGTGCCGGTTGCGACGCCAAGCACCTCGTGCGCGGTGGCGTGGAAGTGGTGATAGCCAAAGATGCCGTTGCGCCAAACCCCGTTCCACCCATGCTCCTGGAACACATGCTCGATCGCCTCGGCGGGTTCGATGTCATCGTCATCATCCAGGGTGATGACGTCGCGGTAGAGGATGACGCGCAGGCTGGGGTTGTTGGGAAACGTGCCGTCGTCCTTCAGCAGGAATGTCTCGAATCCGTCGTCTTCCGAATCGTGCTGGTGGTGCAGGGAGTCAGTCAGGATCATGGGGGCACTCATCCCTCCGAAACGATGGGTGTACGGACACCTTTGTACGCACTTAAGATGCCATGATCCGCCGCGACGTCAAGCCCCCGAAAGGTTAGTCTTGTCGGGAGTGCTGTGTCTGGAGCCTGTTGCTCACTCCCAATATCGTCATCCCGCCGGGAGGCAGCGGAGTGATATTCCCCGCGTATCGTTATAGACACAGGCTCCTGCGAGGATTTGCAGCACGCATTGTATCCAGCGGGGCCAGGATCCTTCGCAAGCTGAGTAGTCCGTCCCGTCTATCGTGTCCGGTGAACGCGATGGATGCGGGAGGGTTCGCCGTTGTGGATGCCAGGAGTCCCGCGTGACCGCCACCGCCTTCCGGGTTGTGCCGACCCCCGCCGAACGGATCGACCTCCGTCGCATCGGCCATCAGTCCGCGGCCACCGTCGTTACGCATCGCCGCGCCATTGCGGTCCGTGACCCAGGCTTCCAGTTCCTCGTCCAGGGCGGGCCGGGAGGCGATCCGGCGGTCCAGACACTGCCGATGCAGCACGCCCAACTCGATTTCGGCCATGTTGAGCCAACTCCCATGCTTCGGTGTGGAATGCACCTCGAAGCGCTGCCAGATCCGGTGGACCTCGGCCGCGGACCGTCACGCAGAGGGCGCCTGCACAGTGCGTGTTGACATTGTCGAGGACGAGCACGATCCGCCCCGCCTCGGGGAAGGCCACATCGGCCAGGTCACGCAGGGCGTGGGCAAAGTCGGGGCGCCGCCGTTGGTCGGCCACCTGCACGGAGCGCCAGCCGAGCTGCGGGCGACCGCCAGGAAGCGATTGGCGCCGCCCTGTCGCCGGTACTCGGTGTCGACCTGCCGGGGACGACCGGGGACCAGCTGGCGCGGGTCGGGCGTAGGCCGTGAGCACATCTTCCATCGCGGCCACGAAGTTGGCATTCTCGTCTGGGGGAATGCACCAGCGCCGGATTACCCATAACCGGGTATCCCGGATCACACGCACGTTTCCGTCACGGGCAGTCGCTTTCTATCGATCGGCGTTGGCCGCCCGGGACGTGATCAGCCTGCGTTCTACAATCCAGCCGATCATCCAGAAGAGTGCGGCGAGCAGGAGCACCAGGGGAAAGACGAGCAGGCCGGTTCCCAGATTGGAGGCGAAGGCCCCCGCCGCGCTGAACATGGCGGCGGCCGGCAGACAACCGATTAGGGCGCCGGTGGTGGCCTGGCGCCAGGTCATCGACGTCGAGCCGGCGACGATCGCCGTGGTTTCGGCCAGGATCGGCAGGGGGCGGGAGACGATGATCGCGAGCGGACCCAGGCGGTTGATGTGCGCGCGGGACTCGTCCGCTTCGGCGGCTCCGACATACCGGTTGATGAGCCGGGAGCCGCGGCGGCCAACGGCAAACCCGACCAGGGTCGCCCCCACGCTGCCGATCATCCCCAGCACCGTGCCGCCCACGAACCCGAACAGGGCACCCTGGGCCGTCATGACGATGCTCGACGGCACGGGGATGAAGACATCGACGAGCAGCAGGCTAACGCCCAGAGCCGCAACGCCGATCCCGCCACCTTCGAACCGGTCGGTGGGGTCGACGAGCAGGGGCACGCCGAGCGCCTCGACGATCAGGAAGGTGAGCAGGACAAACCCGGCGATCAGGGCGGACACGGCCAGGTACCGACGAATCACGAATCTCCTCTCGACACCAACGACTAGAAGCCGACGTTGCCGGCGCCCTTGAGCGCCAGCATGGCGCGCGCCTCGGCCGGTGTCGCGATCTCGAACGAAAGGTCGGTCAGGATGCGCCGGATCTTTGCCACCTGATCGGCATTGGTTTCCGCAAGTTCGCCTTTGCCGAGATAGATGTTGTCCTCGAGTCCAACCCGGACGTTGCCGCCCATGATCGCGCCCATTGTCACCAGGTTGAACTGATGCCGCCCCGCCCCCAGGATTGACCAAACATAATCATCACCGAAGAGGCGGTCAGCGGTGCGTTTCATGTGCAGCAGATCCTCGGGGTTCGGGCCAATGCCGCCAAGGATGCCGAAGATCGTTTGCACGAAGATGGGGGGCTTGATCAGGCCGCGATTGAGGAAGTGGGCGAGGGTGTAGAGGTGACCGACATCGTAGCACTCGTGTTCGAACCGGGTGCCGTGGGCCTCGCCGAGGTTCTTGAGGATGTATTCGATGTCGGCAAACGTGTTCCGGAAGATATTGGCGCGGGATTTCTCCAGGTAGTCCGCTTCCCAGTCGTGGCGATAGTCGCGAATGCGGTTGGCCATCGGATAGAGGCCGAAGTTCATCGAGCCCATGTTGAGCGAGCACATTTCGGGCTTGAGGTGCATGGGCGCGCGGAGCCGCTCCTCGATCGGCTGCAGCGGGTTACCGCCGGTGGTGATGTTGATCACGACGTCGCTGCGGTCACGGATCTGGTGAAGGAACTGGAGGAAGGTTTCGGGCCGGCCGTCGGGTGAACCATCTTCCGGGTTACGGGCGTGGAGGTGGACGATTGCCGCCCCCGCCTCGGCGGCGCCGACCGCCGCCTCGGCGATCTGGTCTGGGGTAATCGGTAAATGCGGCGTTTGCGACGGGACGTGAATCGCCCCCGTAACCGCACAGGTGATGATGACGTTTCGCGCCCCGGCCATTGACCGTCCTCCCCATGTGTGTGACCTGCCGTGATCGATACGGATATCCTACGCCATCCTGGCGCAATGGGCGGTTCCGATCCATCGTGAACCCGTGCGCATGGGCAGGACGCGGGCAATTGCGCGAAACCGCCTGATTCAGGCACTATCGACAGCATCGTCGAAACTAACCACGCTACGGGAGATCGCATGACTCGATTACCGATACCGGGGCTTCGGGCGCGCGACGCCAGCGAGCCGCACCGCTCCGCCGGCCCGCTCGAACTCTTCTTCGACCTCGTGTTCGTGGTGGCCGTGGCGCTGGCCTCGCAAAACCTCCACCACTTCGAATCGGACGATCACTTCAGCACCGGCGTCCTGCGCTACCTGATGGTCTTCTTCGCGATCTGGTGGGCCTGGATGAACTTCACCTGGTTCGCCTCGGCCTACGGCAGCGACGACTGGCTGTACCGTTTACTCACCCTCGTCCAGATGGCCGGGGCCCTCATCATGGCGGCGGGCGTGCCTGAAGCCATGAACGAAAACCGGTACCCGATCGTCATCGTGGGCTACATGGTGATGCGGCTGGCGCTAGTGATGCAATGGCTCCGGGCGGCAGCGGGCGATCCCGAGCGGCGGAGCACGGCACTTGCGTACGCCATTGGCATCACGGTCGTCCAGGGCTGGTGGTCGCTCAATCTCTTCGTTCCGATCGAATGGACGGGCGCGGTCTACCTCATTGGCGTGGCTGCAGAACTGACGATTCCGGTGATCGCTGAACGCAAGACTGTCACGCCCTGGCATCCTCATCACATCACGGAACGCTTCGGCTTGTTCACACTGATCGTGCTTGGCGAGTCGATCCTGGCCTCCTCGAACGCAATCATCGAAGGGTTCGAAGTAGGTGACCAGACGTTTGCAATGCTCAGACTGGCCATTTCGGGCTTCGCGATCGTGGCTGCCATGTGGTGGCTCTACTTTGCCTACCCGCAGCGTGGGCATTTGCGGTCGTTCCGTTTGACGTTTCGCTGGAGCTACAGCCACTACTTTATCTTCGCCGCGGCGGCGGCCGTCTCGGCTGGTATCGAGGTTGCTGTGGACTACAACACCGAGCATACGAGCCTGTCGGCGGCGAAAGCGGCAGCTGCCCTCTGCGTGCCGATGGCGATCTTCATCATGGCGGTCTGGTTCCCAATGATCCGTCCCAATGCGGACCGGATCGTCAACATCGCGACCCCAGCGGTCGCCGGGCTGACCCTGCTGTCGGTCTTCCTGCCCTACTCTCTGCAACTGGCGGCCCTGCTGATGGTCGGGCTGGTGGTATTGATCACGGTTCGAACCGGTGGTGCGCTGGACCTGGTCCCACGTCACGACCAGTGATGCCGTAGTGGAAAGGTGATGAGCGCCATGTCGTCGTTGGGAGAGACCCACCCGGGCAAGATGCTGGCTCCCGCCCTCAAGCCGGGTGATACGGTCGGCATCGTCAGCCCGTCGTGGTTTGGTGGTGATCCGTTCCTGCCCCGCGCCAGGCGAGGTATTGCCCAACTTCAGCGGTTTGGATTTCGGGTCAAGGTGGCCGAGCACGCGTTCAACAGTCTCGGTCATGTG
>JALZMD010000100.1 GCA_030858375.1 Chloroflexota bacterium | reverse complement strand
CCCTCCATTTGGCACAATAGACAGGCTCCGGTACTGGGAGTCGCTCGCCAGTCACGCGCGAAGAGTGAGCACCATGTCCTCCGCGACGCTCCATTCCAGCAGCACCGGGATCCACGCCACGTCCAGTGGCGGGAAGGCCGCCGCTGCCTGGGCAGCCTCCGGCGCCGTGCGCGATGGATGCGCTGCCTGATCGGGACGGTGGGCCACACCTCCTGACACTTCCTCACCCGGACCTTCCCACGCCTGCCACCGGTTGCTCACAATCGGTTCCGCATGCCCTGAGTTACGGAGCACACCCATGTCCAACTTCGATATTCCCTGGCAGTCCGGCGCGGACATCCGCCGCAAGTTCATCGAGTTCTTCGAATCGAAACAGCATAAGCATGTGCCAAGCTCGTCGCTCGTGCCGCCGGCGACCGACAAGTCCGTCCTCCTGACCACGGCCGGGATGCAGCAGATGACGCCGTACTTCCTGGGGCTCGAAACGCCGCCCGCCGAGCGGATGTGCTCGATCCAGAAGTGTTTCCGCGCGGTCGATATCGACGAAGTGGGCGACGAGAGCCACAGCACCTTCTTCTTCATGCTTGGCAACTTCTCGGTGCGCGACTATTTCAAGAAGGAATCGCTCGCCTGGTCGTGGGAGTTCCTGACCGAGTGGATGGGCCTGCCCGGCGAGCGGCTCTACCCCACGGTCCACCCCGACGACGAGGAGGCGTACCTGATCTGGCGCGACCAGATCGGGGTGCCGGAAGAGCGGATCTTCAAGCTCGACGACAACTGGTGGGCGGCGGGCCCAACCGGGCCCAACGGGCCGGATTCCGAGATCTACTTCGATCGCGGCGAGGAGTGGGGCGTCGATGACGACAACGCTGCGCCCGGCACCGACGGGCCGCGCTTCCTGGAACTGTGGAACAACGTGTTCATGCAGTACAACACGACGGTCGATGGGGTGACGACGCCGCTCCCGAAGCCATGCGTGGACACCGGCATGGGCCTGGAGCGGCTGATCCTGCTGGTGCAGGGCGCACGGACGATGTACGACACCGATGACTACTCGCCGCTGCTGGAGCGGATTGGCTCATTGGCGAGCGTCACCTACGGCGTCGATCCGCAGGTCGACCGGTCGCTGCGGATCGTGACGGATCATATCCGTGGCTCCGTCTTTCTGATCGGCGATGGCGTGCTGCCCGGGAACGAGGGCCGATCCTACGTGCTGCGGCGGATCCTGCGTAAGGCGATCCGGCACGGGCGGGGGCTCGGCATCGAAGGCTCGTTCCTGCCCCAGGTCGCCGAGATCGTGATCGACCAGTTCGCGGCGGAGTACACCGAGCTCGCGGACCGGCGGAGCCAGATCCTGAAAGTGCTTGGGTACGAGGAGACGAGTTTCGGCAAGACCCTCACCTCGGGCATGAACCGGCTCCAGGCACTGACCGCCGACCTCAAGGCGAAGGGCGAGCGGGTCATTCCCGGTGAAGATGTCTTCCGGCTCTACGATACCTACGGCTTTCCCTACGATCTCACCGCCGAGCTGGCACACGAGGAGGGCATGGAAATCGACGATGCCGGGTACGGGGTGGCGATGGAGCGGCAGCGCGAAACCAGCCGTAGCCTCGCCTCGTTCCAGGATGCGGGACGCGACCGTTCCGCCCTGTACGCAAGCGTCACCACGCGCACCGAATTCCTCGGCTACGAGCACGAGCAGGCAGACGCCCGGATCGTCGCGATCCTTGGCGTCGATTGCGCCGTTGACCAGGCGGAAGCTGGTCAACCAGTCGAGATCGTGCTCGACCGCACACCATTCTACGGCGAGTCCGGCGGTCAGCTGGGAGACAGCGGCCAGATCCGGACCGAGACGGGCGTTGTCGATATCGACGACACGCGCAAGGCGGCCCCGGACCTGTTCGTGCACCGGGGATCGGTGACCGAAGGGTTTGTCAGTGCCGGCGATGCGGCGACGGCGAAGATCTACGGTGCCCGCCGCCAGGAAATCCGCCGCAACCACACGGCGACGCACCTGTTGCACAAGGCGCTTCGGCTAGTGGTTGGTGACGAGGTGCACCAGGCGGGTTCGCTTGTCGCCCCCGATCGGCTGCGTTTCGATTTCACGGCGCTGGATGCGATCGAGCCGGAACAGGTGCGGGCGATCACCGAGATTGTCAACAATGAAATACAGGCCGATCGCCCGGTGGAGACCGAGGTCACGGCGTACAAGGACGCTGTTGCGGCGGGCGCGATGGCGCTCTTTGGCGAGAAGTACGGCGACATCGTGCGGATGGTCCAGATCGACGACTTCTCGCGGGAACTCTGCGGCGGCACGCACGTGGGCCGTACCGGCGAAATCGGACCGTTCGTGGTGACGTCGGAAGGCAGCGTGGCTTCCGGGATTCGCCGGATCGAGGCGTTGACGGGTACAGCGGCGGTCGATCGCATGCTTGGCCAGCAGCGGCTGATCGAGGACCTGGGCCGCGAGTTGCGGGTGAGCTGGACGGACGTGCCAGTCCAGGTCAGGGCGCTGCAGGAGCGGAGTCGGGCCCAGGAACGCGAGATCGAGCGACTGCGCGGCCAGGTGGCGGGCGCGCAATCTGGCGATCTCGTCAGCCAGGCTGTGGAGATCGATGGCATCATGGTGATCGCCACGCGCATCTCGGTCGATGACAAGGGTGGCTTGCGGCAACTGGGTGACCGGTTGCGCGACTCGCTAAAGTCCGGCGTGATCGTGCTCGGCACGGTTGTCGAGGGCAAACCGAGCATGCTGGCGATGGTGACGCCCGATATTGCCGGACGCGGAGTGCGTGCCGGGGATATCATTCGTGCGGCGGCCCCCCACATCGACGGCCGTGGCGGCGGACGACCCGAACTGGCGGAAGCCGGCGGCAAGGACGCATCAGGGCTCGACGCGGCGATTGCGTCGGTCGCGGAGACGATCCGGGCCATGGTCTCAACCATGTGATGTGACAGGTGGCGGGGTGGACGTTGTCTTCGCCCGGCGACGGGCCGGCATGGGGCCGGTCCCTACCAGGGTCTGGCAAATCCCACACGCCCGGGGTGATGCTGCCTGTCTCCACTCGAATCCGTGAACAGTAACTGGATTTCATGACTGATCGATCGGGAACCACGACCAACCTAACCGTGACTGTGAGCGAGCACGACACGCTGCCCGAGGTGCTCGACCGGCTACGCGCCGTGGGCGGTCAATCGGTGACCCTGGAAATTCCCGAACATAGCCCGGTGTTCCTGACTGCGACCGAGTTTCGCACCTTGCGGGACGCGGTCGACCGGGCCGGGACCACGGTGCGGCTCGTGACCGAGGACCCGTTGCGGTTGCAATTGGCGTCGATGTTCGGGCTCGTCGATGTCGCGCGCCCGGTATCGGTCGACGACGACGGCCACACCGACCGGGAGATGGACTCGACGCCGTCGTTCAGCGGCTGGCGGGCGGCCCGGGCCCGCCATAGGTCGAAGGCAGCGGATGCCGTTTCAGAGACGGATGAGGATCCGATCGCTGTTTCCCGAAAGCGGCGGACCGAGCTCTACGAACCAGGCGCCAGTTCGGAACGGGCCCGGCGCGACGGTAACGTCGGGCTTTCCGAAGATGCCACGCTCGTGTCGCTGAGCTACCTCGAGAACGACGGAGACGGCGGTACCGCACGGGCGCAGTTGATCGGCCGGATCGTGGCGGTGATCGCCGTCGTGACCCTGGTCGCCGGTATCGCTGCCTGGTACTACCTGCCTGCGGTCACGGTCGAGGCCAACTTGCGGCAGGGGCAAATCGGGACGGAACTCCTGTACAGCGTTACCCGGCCCGGCGCTGCGCCGCCGATCGATGCTGCCTTCTCGGTCGAAGCCGAGGAGGTGTCGGACACCGTCACGTTCGATATCGTGGTTCCGGCAACCGGGCGACAGGTGACGCCGGACGGCACCGCGTCCGGACAGGTGACCCTTCGCAACGCCTCCTCAGAAGCGGTCACCATTCCATCTGGTACCGCGTTGACCGTCACCTCCGGCGTGGGGTTCGTGACGACCGGAGAGGTTGAGGTGCCGCCGGGGAGTGCCGATGGTTCGACGATCGGCGAGGTCCAGGTGCCGGTGTCCGCCGCCGAACCAGGTGCGGGCGGGAACCTCGGTGTTGGCGAGGCGAGCGGCAAGATCGCCGATCAGCCGGTCTACTTTGCGAACCGTGAGGCGGAGTTGTCGGGCGGTAGCGATATCGAGGTTGCGGTCGTCTCCGAGGAGGATTTGGCGACCCTCCAGACGCGGGTGGAAAGTGACCTGCGGCGCGCGGTGGCCGAAGACTGGACGGCCCAGCTTCCCGAGGGCCAGATGATCCTGGCGCCATCGGTCGAGGTCGGAGAGCCCGAGTTCACGATCGAGCAGGCGGCCGGTGATATAACGGAGACGGTGACGTTGAGTGGCACGGTTGAGGCGACCGGACTCGAATACGATGCCGCCGATGTTCGGAGCCAGGCCCTCGCCTCGTATGAAGAGGCGCTAGCGTCCCAGGTTCCCGAAGGCTATGAGTTGCTGGTCGAAACCATCACGCTCGGTGAGCCGGCCCTCGTGTCTGAGGCGCCGGATTCAATTGAATACACGATGGGGGCAACAGCGACGGTGCGGGCGATCTTCGACGAAGACGCGCGCCAACGGCTGTCCGATGACCTTTCGGGTGCCGATGCCGGCCGCGCCGAGTCGATCCTGGGCAACGTCCCGGCGTTCGAGTCGTGGTCGATGAGCCGCGACCCAGGTTGGTGGTTCGACCGGCTGCCGCAGAGCGCGGGCCGGATCACGATCTCGGTCGCCGATCCGGTCGCGACGGTGGGGTTGTCACCAGCCACGCCACCGGCATCGCCCGCCGTTGGGGATGGATCGTGAAGGAGCCGGGACGGCTCCTGGGACTCGATGTCGGTGGCAAACGAATTGGGGTCGCGATCAGCGACGAAATGGGAATCATCGCCAGCCCGGCCGCGATGGTGCTTCGGAGCCACACGTCTGGCCGCGATATTCACGGCCACGTGACGCGGCTGGGCGCGATTCGCGTGATCGTCGGCCTGCCGGTCGGGATGTCTGGCCGCGAGGGGCCGCAGGCCAGGGACGTGCGGGATTTCGTCGATTCGATTGCCGTCGAAGTCGGCTTGCCGGTCGAGTACTGGGACGAGCGCCTGTCCACCTCGATCGCCGAAAAGTACCTGATCGCCAATGGCGCGCGCCGGGAAAAACGGAAGCAACAGGTGGACGCCGTGGCCGCGTCGATTATCCTGCAGGGATATCTCGATAGCCGCCAGTGGGCAAGCAAACAGGGACGATGACACATGTTGATCCCTTGGAAATGAAGTAGGATGGTCCGACACGATTCGCCGGATCTGGAAAAGCGGACGCGCGCGTTCTGGAGAGATGCATGAAGAAGCTCATCATTGGTGTGGTTCAGAACGAGGATGCGGATGCCGTGGTCGATGCCTTGCTCGAAGAAGAGTTTCGGGCGACGCGGCTCGCAAGCACGGGCGGATTCCTGCGACGAGGCAACACGACCCTGATGATTGGCGCCGACGAGGACCAAGTCGACCGGGTGCTCGACCTCATTCGTGGGCACGCCCGATCCGGTGCCGCGCCCGCCGATTCCGGGGCCTCGCAGCCAGCCGCCGCCACGGTCTTCGTGCTTGACCTGGAAGAGTACCAGCGGCTTTAGCAGTTTTCGCC
>JALZMD010000073.1 GCA_030858375.1 Chloroflexota bacterium | reverse complement strand
CCCAAGGGCGCCTACGCCGAGAAGCTTGTCAGCACCCAGGCGAAGACGGGCGAAACCGAATCGCTGATCACTGGCCTTGGCCAGATCGACGGTCGGCCGATTGTGATGGCCGTGACTGAATTCGCGTTCATGGGTGCCAGCATGGGCTCGGTCTGGGGCGAAAAGCTCGCCCGCGCCGTCGAACGCGCCGCCACCGACGGTCTCCCCGTCCTCACGGTCAATGCATCGGGTGGCGCCCGGATGCACGAGGGCCTTTTCTCGCTGATGCAAATGGCGAAGACCGTCGCGTCGTTCGATCGCCTCGGACGTGCCCACCTTCCCCACTTCTCACTCCTGATCGATCCGTGTTACGGCGGCGTCACCGCCAGCTACGCAACGGTGGCCGACATCATCCTCGCCGAGCCAGGCGCACTGATCGGTTTCGCTGGCCAACGCGTGATCGAGCAGGTCACCAAACAGAAGCTGCCGGACAACTTCCAAACCGCCGAATTCCTGCTTGAGCATGGCATGATCGATGTCATCGTCGAGCGTGCCCTGCTGCGATCGATGATCGTCACACTGATCGATCATCACGCTGCGGCACAGTCCACGGTGCGGCCGCAGGACAATGGGTATGATGCTGCCGGCGTCGCTGATCTTGTCAATTCACAAGTTCCCAGTTCCTGATCGCCAGAAGGAATCCACGCTCATGTCAACGGTTGAAACCGTTTCCGAAGAAACCGTAAAGTTCGCTCCGACAAACCTGCGTCCCATCGATCGCGTACGCCTTGCGCGCGATTCGCAGCGGCCCGGAACCCTCCACTACATCGCCGAGCTGTTTACCAATTTCGTGGAGCTTCATGGCGATCGCACCTTTGGAGACGACGGGGCATTGATCGGTGGACTGGCCACCTTCAACAATCAGAGCGTGCTGGTCCTCGGTCACCAGGGTGGATCGAACACCCGCGAGAACCTGGCCCGGAATTTCGGCATGCCACGGCCGGAAGGATTTCGCAAGGCCCGCCGCCTGATGCGACACGCCGAAAAGTTCCGGTTGCCGATTGTCACATTCATCGATACCTCCGGAGCCGATCCCGGGATTGGCTCCGAAGAACGCGGCCAGGGAACGGCGATTGCGGAAAGCCTGCTGGAAATGATCGGCGTCCGGGTTCCGATCATCTGTGTCGTGATTGGCGAAGGCGGGAGTGGTGGCGCACTCGCGATCAGCCTGGGAGATCGGTTGCTCATGCTTGAGAATGCCGTCTACGCCGTGGCTTCGCCGGAGGCCTGCGCCGCCATCCTCTGGAAAGATGCCAGTTTCGCGGGAGAAGCGGCGGACACGATGCGGGTGACTGCCGCCGATCTGCAACGCTTCGGTATCATCGACGAACTGATAGCCGAGCCTGTGCCGGCCCATGAAGCTCCTCGGGAGACCATCAGTGCGGTTGGGGAGCGTGTGTCCGCGCATCTCGATGAATTGCTGAGCCGGTTCGACATGAGCGATCCAGAATCGATGGGGTTGCTGCTGCAGGAGCGGTACGCCAAGTTCCGCAAGATCGGCGCCTGGCACGAGGGTTGAATTACCTCGCGACTGCCCCCGCAATTGCCCCTTTACCTTGTATACGAAAATTTCGTATACAAGGTAAAGGGCGAACACTGGGTCAATGCCATCGTCCGTCGGGGTCAATCGAGCCAACTGCCGGCAACATCGCATCATACGGATTTCAGGGTCCACATTCGACCATCCCTGGGAGTGGCAGCAGCGAAGTGATGCTCGTCTCTGCCCGGTTCCGGTTCGAGATGAACTCGACCGCGACCTGTGTTTCCATAAGTGATTATCCGAAGTTGGTATCAGTCACTGTACAACCGCACTCCGTACTTTCGAAATCTTCATCATCGTTCAAACGCATGAAGAGGCCCGGATCTCAGGATCCGGGCCTCTTGTTCAACGGTGCGGGTGTTGCGGCAAAAATTCGCCGTAGCCGAGGGTGTTCAGTGCCTGATTCTAATCGTGAAGCATCGGCCGTGAACCGGAACCCGCTGGCAGCGAATCGACATCAAACCACATCGCTGGTCCTGCAACCGGATAAATTTCCGGACGCTGGTAGATCCACTTTGCCAGCTGGTGATCGATTTCGATCAGGCCAGAGGCGTCTCCCATCCAGAGATACCAGGTGTCGGATTCGTCTTTGAGCAGGAGTCGATCTGTCGCAAACCGGTGGTAAGCCACCGGCTGTACATAGGTGACAGGAAACATGGTGCCTGATCCCTTCTCAAACAGAACAGATTCAGGTGGAAGCGAGACCATCGAGCACTCGCGCTCTCCGATCACACTGCTCATCCCCAGCATGGCAGCCCACCAACGATCTGGTCGTCGATAGTTGTTGGATTCCCCGAAGACCATTCCCAAAGGACAGCCATGGCCTCGTGGAGCAACAACCGCTGCGTTGTTACTACCGTTCAATCGGTGATGGTTGAACGATGCCTGCTTGTCGTCCCGACCGCTCACGGTCCACACCCTTACCCCGGAATGTGTTCCCCGTCGATCTGACCCCGCGGTTCCCCCCAAGGAGCCGCAGTGTCCCGAACAGCAAGCGTACGTGCATCGCTGTAGAACTTCACCCTACGCTGCCCGGGTCGATTATTCAAGACTCTACCGGGCCTGTTTGAGCCTGAACGGACACTCGAGTCGAGACAGTATGAGCCGATCCGGGCGCTAGTTCCCGACGCTGCGCACAAATCGCTCGATCGCGAGGTTGAGTTCGTCCAGTGTCGCCTCGCGCTGATCAGGGTCTGCGTTCATCACGCAGCCCCGGATGTGATCCTCGAGTACCAGCATGCCCACCGATCGTGTCGAGGCCATCACCGCCGATACCTGGGTCAGGATATCGATGCAGTACTTGTCTTCCTCGATCATGCGCGAGATACCGCGCACCTGACCTTCGATGCGTTTCAGCCGGGCCATGATCTTTGCCCTGTCAGCATCGTATGAATGTCCGCGACTGGCGGCGCTGTCTGACCCGGATACCGTTCCATTTGGTGCGCAACACGAGCCACCACCTGGCTGGGAATCGACGACGGTCTCGGATTTCAGGACGGATTGGCTCATGAGTGTTCTCCTGATGGCAACAGGGTGGTGGAAGTCCGTGCGTGCCGGCTACCTGATACTGGTTCCACCAACGTCCTTCCCAGTATGACCGCTGGCTGATCCCTGGCGCATCTGCCATTCGATCAGTCGATAATCTTTACCGCAACAGCCACAAATCGCTTTCGACAGTGGTGGCGACAAGGCAGTGACCAGAAGGCAAGGTTATCAAAGTGTCTGTGGATAACCCGCATCCAAATGTGGATAACTTTTGGGGATTGTGGACAAGTTGAGCAACTGTCAGGGAAATCGTGGATGGGAAATCGCGACGTGAATCGGGGTTGGTCGCGTGTCATGGTGGATTGGCACAGATGGCCGTACCGCGTCGCTTTGGCAACCGGGCCAAACGCCACTGTTGTCCCCATTGGCGCCGGAGGCAAGCACGTGCGTGGGAATACGGAAATGTGCGCTTTTCCACACTATCCCCACCCCCTACTGTTAAGACGATACTTTATCTATTACCAATCAATTAAAGAACCGAGAGTCAACGCTCGACGTCACACCTGTGACCAGGCATCGGGCTCCAAGGCTGGATCAATAGGAGATCGTGACTGTTCGATGATATGGCTCGCCCGTGGGCCGGAGTGACTGACCAAGGTTCCAGAGCAGCCAATCGACATCGCTGGCCATGAACCAGGTATTGAGGTTCCCCAGGTGCTGGCAGATCAACTCGCAGGCCCAGATCGTTGCGGCCCGGATCTCGATCTCCTCGCGGCTGCCCGCCTCGATCAGGTCACGCGCGCGGATGGTGGCAGCGAGCTCGTCGCCATAGCGAAGGATCCCGAGCTGCCGGAGCACCTGGGGCACCTTGTAGTCGGCGAAGGCAGTCAACTGGTCGCGTTCTTCGAGCCGGACCTCCCCGGTGCCTGCGAAAGCGCCAGCGAGGTCGGAGACGAGGATTTGGGCCCGCTTGAGGAGTCGGACCTCGATCGAGGGTGACAGGTCGCTGGTGGGCAGCCAGACCGCGGCATCCCGAAACGAAGGGAAGGTGTCGACAATCGCCTCGACCAGTTCCGGCGCCGAGCCTCCGGCGCGCGCCACGAAGGTGGTGTACGGGTGATCAAGGCCGAGCGGCGCGATGCGTTCACCCAGTTCGCGCAGGTGGGCAGCCCGCTCCCGAGCGAGTGGGATCGGGGCGGAGCCTGGCATCGGATGAAAGATGGTGGCAATTGTGTCCTCATCGACTGCGGCCTGCCAGGCTGGATCCCAAATCGGCAGGCCGGCCCGGGCGGCATCGCGTAAGGCGATCGCCAACGCCATGTACCCATCATGGACGACGCCGTGGGACTGGATCCGCCAGCGGTACGAGGGATCCGGATCCTGGCCCCAGAAGCAGAAGTTGAGCGCATCGAGCGCAAAGATCCAGCCGATCGTGCGTTCGGTCGCGTTCGGCCCGGTTCCCTGGTAATGGATGGTCTCGTCCCAGGCAGGTGGGGTAACGTGGCGGAACGCCAGGTCGATCGCCAACCGGTCGACTGCCTCCCGGTCGATCGTGACGTGTATGGAATCGTTGACGACCGCCGCACAGGACAAAAGGATGCCAAGCGGATCTGGTCCGGCTCGCCTGACTGCCTCGCCATCAACGGTAGGATGTGGGGTCACAGGTGCTCCCTCGATGCCTGGAATTTGGGTGCGCCAGCTATTGACACGGCGCATCCAAAGCACTAACGTTCAGCCAACGAACCTAACTGTATACAGTATCCGATCCGCGACGATGCATTGGCTGATGGATGTCAGGCATCGACTATCGGGATCGGGCAACCAGTGTCTTTCGTACCGGAATGATGCGTGGAAATCGCTGTCGATGCATCCAGGCTGGTCGAAATCGTGGTTCGGGTATCGGGTTCGCAACGGGTCTGGTCTGATTGGTTTTACAGGAACAGGAGATCGAACGATGCCGGCATCTCACGAGAACGAGTTCAGCTGTCCAGAATGCGAAGACGTATCGCGCATCGGAGCTCGGGCGCGCCTGAGCCGGCGCAAGGTCGTCCAGGGCGCTGTCGCGGCCGGGGCCACGATCGGACTAGGTGTCAATGTCGCCGGGGCCCAGGATGCGAGCCCGGCCGCCTCGACGGGTGCCCAGGTTGACCCCACCGTCAACGAGCCGCAGCAAACCTTGCCGCTCGTCTCCGAGCCCACTACCCTGCGTGTCCTCATTCCGTCGAACCCGACCGTTCAGGATTTCGCGACCAACGAGTTCACCGCCTGGTTCGAGGAATGGACGGGCGTGACCGTGGAGTGGGAAGTGGTTCCCGCCGCCACACCGGCGGAACGCGATGCGTCGCTTAACCTGCGCCTGGCCAGTGGCGACTATCCCGATGTGCTGATGAACTTCTATCCCACTCCCACCGTGACCCAGATCTACGGGCAGCAGGGGGTTTTCCAGAACCTCAACGACCTGATCGAGCAGCACGGCGTGTTCACGAAACGGGCGTTCGAGGAGTATCCCTCGGCCCGGATCGCCGCCACCGCGTCTGATGGCAACATCTACGCCCTGCCGCAGGTCAACGATTGCTTTCACTGCTCCATGTCGCAGAAGCTCTGGATCAACCAGGAATTCATGAACACACTTGGGCTAGAGATGCCGGCCACGACCGAAGACTACGCCGAGGTGCTGCGCCAGTTCCTGGCTGGCGACCCCAACGGCAACGGCGAGGCGGATGAGCTTCCGCTCAGCGGTGCCTCGACCATTGTGTGGCACGGTTTTCTCGACGAGTACTTCATGAACTCGTTCATCTACCATCCGGGTAACAAGCTGCGGCTCGTTGTCATGGATGGCCAGGTGACCCCAATCTATGCGCAGGATGCCTGGCGGGAGGGCATCAAGTTCCTTGCCAGTCTCTACGCCGAGGGTCTGATCGATCCCGAAATCTTTACCCGCGACCGTGACCAGCTCCGCGCCATCGGCGATGGCAGCGGCGTGGACACAGCCCGGATCGGCAGCGTGCCCGCTGGCTGGTTCGGCGAGTTCACCTCGTATGATCCGCA
>JALZMD010000043.1 GCA_030858375.1 Chloroflexota bacterium | reverse complement strand
CTGGGTCGCGGCGTAAATCAGGGCGATCGCGGCCTGCACGCCGAGGATCGCCGGCGCCGATGGCTCCATGCGCTGGAAGAACGGTGGGCGCGGCCAGAGTGGGTCGCCAACCAGGCGCTGCCCAAACACGAGCGCGGTCACGATCCCGGCGCTGGACAGAAGCGCCAGCAACACTGGGAGCGAGAAGATGTAGCTCCAGTCCGGGTTCCAGTACGGGCCATCGGGCGTGAACCAGCGAACATGCGCGGCTGCCGTACCCGGCAGCACCGCGAGGCTGAGCGCGACGGTAGTCACGATGGAGCGTGGGTGGTTGTGTCCCGGAAAGCGACCGTGATGCATTGACGGCGTCCTCGTTAGGCAATGGCGCAGGCAGGAGCACAAGGGCGCTAGGCTCGCCGCTGCCTCTCCAGTATCGCCCGGCCCATCGTCAAGTGCTTGAGGTGTATGGCCCTCATGCCGCATCGGCGACTTTGGGGTAGCCCAACCTGACCGTCATCTGTCCGATTGCGTATGGTAATCCACAGGCGTATCATGCGAATGGGTCCCAACCTTGATGTTTCGCGCGTTCGACGGAGGATGACCAATGGCCAGAGAGTTGCAATGCCGCGATGTTGGGTTCGATTGTGACGCGGTGGTGGTGGCCGAGAGTGACGACGACGTGCTCGCCCAGGTTGCCGATCACGCCAAATCCGTTCATGGCATGACGGACGAGCAGATCAACGATCCAGACTTCGGCAGCCAGGTCAAAGCCCAGATTCACGACCAGGTATAGACGCCCTGCGAAATGGGTCGTTTGGCCCGGTGGCTCAGCGCCATCGCCGCGACCTGGCGAGGCCGTTTCCACGCGTTGAACAAGGGAACCACCATGCGCGGAGTGCGATTGATCACGCGCCATGTGCTGTTGGCGGTGGCTCTGGGGATGCTCGCCCCGTCCGCCAACGTCGCGGCCCAGGCTACTCCTCAGAATACGGTCGCGTTGCCCAGCGCCGACGCGCCCCATCTCCTCGGGTCCGTGACACTGCCTGCTAGCCTGACCAACGTCGTTGACGTGTTCGGAGACATGCCGGCGATCGTGTTCGGTGAGTTGGGAGGGGCGCCGCTTCGAAGTGCCGACCGTGTCGTCATCACGTACGGTACGGCCGATCCTCAATTCGGTTCACCATTGGCGCTGTCCGCGATCTCATTCCCGGATGGAGACTTCTTCCCGGTCGACTTCACCGCCGGTGCGTTCATCTCGATGGCCAGCCAGACGGACGACTACGAGGCCACGGCATTTGGCCAGGATGGCGGCCTGGCCTGGATCCAGTCGGAAACCACGGTCGGCGCAGGAGGCGGCAAACCCGGGACGCCAGAGACGGGCTTCGTGCTCTACACCCTGGCGTGGGGGGAGAAGGACTCGTCCTTGCTCTTCACGGCTGCGGCGACCTCGCCGTCAGGTCTCAACGCGTTGGTGACCACGTTCGTCGCCGTTATTGAAAACTGGCACGGAAGAGAGGTTAATGCGACATACCTTTGCTGGTGAGATCGATATCAACGGCGCCCGTCTCCACGTCACCGTTACGGGTGAAGGCGCACCGGTTGTGCTGGTCCACTCCGGAATCACCGATTCGAGAATGTGGGACGCCCAGGTAGTGTCGTTCTCCACTGCGTACTGGGTGGTCACCTATGATCTGCGTAATTTTGGCCGGTCAACCATCCCGGCGGACGACTACGCCCATCACGAGGATTTGCGCTCGCTGCTCGATGCCACGGATATCGCCTCGGCCACCTTGGTCGGCGCATCGTTTGGTGGGAAGGTCGCCCTCGCCGTTACGGTCGAGTATCCGACCAGGATCGATGCGCTGGTACTGGTCAACACCCTGGCCGGAATGACTGAACCGTCACCGGGGTTGCGGTCGGGCTGGCGAGCCGTCGAGGCGGCTCTCGATTCGGAGTCGTTCGATGACGCGGTCGAAGTCGAACTCCAGATGTGGGTCGATGGGCCCCACCGCTCGGCGACACAAGTGGATCAGGTTGTCCGCGAGCGGGTTCGGGAAATGGACGCTGCGCTTCTCCGGCGAGCAGCCGAACAGGATGCCGCCACCGAAAGTGAGCTGGACCCGCCGGTCCTGGAACGTCTGGGAACCATCTCCACGCCTGTCCGCGTGGTCGTTGATGCGCTCGACCTGCCTGATGCCTTGACAAATGCGGTGGTGCTCGGGACGGGTATGCCGGGTGCGCGCCGGTTCGATATCCCGGGCGCTGCCCATTTGCCGAGCGTGGAGTGCCCCGGGGTCTTCAATCCGGCGGTCTTGTCATTTATCGATGATGTGAACACATCTCGCTGATGTCCCGGCCAGAATTCCGGGCTCTCGCGGCGTTTACGGGTCGGCCTTGGCCGGCGCGGCAGTCGATCGGGTCATGTCCCCATCTGCGTATTGATATACTTGGGGATACACCTTCTAGCGCGCCGGACGTGTTGCATTGTCGAACGCGGCCATCGGCTACACCAATGGAGTACCCACGTGATTCCCAAACTCACCTTTGGTCGAACTGGTCATGAGAGCACACGGATCATCTTCGGCGCCGCCGCTCTCAGCGCCGTCACCCAGGACGAGGCCGACCGCACCATCGAACTGTTCCTGGAGCACGGGATCAATCATATCGATGTCGCCGCCAGCTATGGCGAGGCTGAGGACCGCCTCGGACCGTGGCTGAAGGACCACCGCGACGAGGTCTTCCTCGCGACCAAGACCGGCGAGCGGACCTATCAGCCCGCCTACGACCAGATCCGGCGCTCGCTCGAGCGCATGCAGGTCGATAACATCGACCTGATCCAGCTGCATAACCTGGCCGAGGCAGACGAATGGGAAGTTGCGCTCGGTGCCGGCGGCGCCCTTGAAGCGGCGATCCGGGCCCGCGACGAGGGGTTGGTGAAGTACATCGGCGTCACGGGTCACGGGGTGGGCATTGCCGACATGCACAAGCGCTCGCTTGCCAGATTCGATTTCGATTCGGTGCTGCTGCCATACAACTACCCGATGATGCAAAACCCGCAATACGCCGCCGACTTCGAGTCGTTGGCGACGGTTTGCCTGGAGCGTAACGTCGCGTTCCAAACGATCAAGGCGATCACGAAAGCGCCGTGGGGCGACCGGCCGCACACTACGTCGACCTGGTACGAGCCGCTCCAAGACCAAACGGCAAACGATCAGGCTGTTGCATGGGTGCTGGGGCGACCGGGCGTTTTCCTCAACACGGTTGGCGATATCCACATCCTGCCGAAGGTGCTCGACGCCGCCGAGCGCTTCGATACCCGGCCAACCGAGCAGGAGATGCACGACCTCGTCGAACAATGGCAGGCCGAACCGCTGTTTGTCTAATCCGGGGTCACACATGGTGGTAGGGGAGACAGCGGCGCAAGGCTTGTCTCCTCCCGCCGCAAGCCGAACCGGAAGGAATGGCACGTTCCCTCGTGCCCTGCCTCCCAAAAGTCCGGGTCAGGCCGAATCCGTGAGTGCCTGAATCTCGACGGCTGGCAGGTCGATCGCTCCCTCAGGTTTCGTGTGTGTTTCGCTCGTCATCCAGAACCGCAGCACGCCCAGGATCACCAGTTGTAACGTGAGGCTGCCGAGCGCCGCGAACTGGTTCGCGGCGAATGCGAAGAACTGTCCGAAGAGCAACGTTACGAGCGTCGAGTTCGCCAATGCTTTTAGCCCGCGCAATCGTTCATTGCGAACGAACATGATCAGTCCGTAGGCTGCGAGGGCTCCGGCCACCAGGCCGCTCAGCAGTGCCCCAGTCTCCGAAAACGTGAGGCCGTCCGTCGGATCGAACCGGTCATCGGCAACCGCCAGCGCCAGGGATCCTAGGAAATTCACAACCTGGATCATGAATCCGATGATGACCAGACGCCAAAGCCAGTGGGTGCTGACCATCTTCCAGTAGACCCGCCCCGCCCGATCTCGCCACTCCAGCAGCCGCGACCGGGCTGCTGGCGATGATACATCCGCTTCTTCCAGGATTTCCCGGATCCTCAGCGCCAGCGATGACGTGTTGCCGGACTCATCGAGGTGACGCAATCCAGCCGCGCGACCCTCTTCGTCGAGCCGCCCGATGACCAACTGGTCGACGCATTGGGCGGCATAGACCATCCGGTCGCCTGGCGTGATCTTGTCGATGCGGTCGATCGTCCGGCTAATGAGGAACAGCACTACAAGCACGGCGTAGATCAGCGCAATCGCGGGCCGATAGAAATAATCGTTGTCCTGCGTGATGAATTTTCCGAGTTCGTCGATGAACAAGCCAAATCCGAATCCACCCACCACGGCCGCGGTCGGCTTCCAGACGGCGCTCGCCATGATCAGGAGCATGCCGAACGCGATGGTCATCGCCAACGCTCCCCACAGCATGTGGGCTATATGCAGGGTTGCACCTCCCACCTGGGGATACCCCGTCAACTGAAGATAGAGTCGCACCCCGAGGATCGTCACGACCGCCGAAATCAGCCACAGTTCAGTGAGGTACGGACTGCTCAGATCCCTGATCTTGAACGGGGAATGAGCGCGTGGTCTGGCCCCAGTCCAATCTCCGCTGAATCGGTCCTGTTCATACGGACCCTGCTCCTCCGCCGATTGATCTGATGGATGCAATTTGGTCTGCGCGCTGCTCACCTGGACGTCCTTTGGTGCGACAGGAATGGTTCGTGGTCCCGAACATCCTGACAATATCATCCAGGGCGAAGGTTTGGATACGCAATCTGGATCGCATGCCAACCGAAACCAGGCTCAGCACGAAACGGCCGATCACACGGACAGCAGACCCGGCTCCCACTCCGGCTCCGGTCCGGGTGACGAAGAACCGCCAATCATTTAGAGCAGCGACGTCGGCGTCAAGCGAGGCCGCAAGGTGACGGAGCTTGTCCGGGTTCATGATGTTGCGAATACCGACGATCCAGTTGTCGACGACGTTCAGCACCGTCACCTTTTCAATCGTCCCGCCATAACGCGCCACGATCGACGGTGATCCGTTGATCCCGACGACCTCGTGGGTAATTTCCGCGACGGCCAGCCGTTTCCTGGCGAAGCCCGCCAAACCCCGGGACACCCTGTCGATACCTGTAACAGATCGGCGTATCGCGGGCCGCTGCGCTCCGGCGTCGCTGATCCACTCGACATCCGGGGCCCGCAATTCCGCCACCGCTGCCACATTGCCCGAGGTGAACGCTGCAAGGAACCGCTCGATGAGGTGGCGGTGATCGTCCCGCGGAGCGACCGAGGGCTGGCGCTCGGTGTCCAGCCGACGTGGCGCCCGGTGGCACACCTGGCGGCAGGCGGCTGGCGATTTCCCGATGTGGTCCGCGATTTCCTCGTACGAGAGGTCGAACGCTTCTCGCAGTACGTAAACCACCCGCTGGTCCGGCCTGAGCCGTTCGAGTAACGAGATGAAGGCGATCGACACCTTCTCACGCTTCTCGACGGTGTCGGCCGGACCAGGCACAGCCTCCCTGGTCAGCACTGGCTCCGGTAACCATTGCCCGACGTGTTGCTCACCCCTGATTCACGCCGACTTGAGGTAATCGAGGGCGAGTCGGGAAACGATCGTCGTCAGGTAGCCGCGAAGCGATTTAACGGGCGGCGAACCAGCATTGAGGTACCGCAACCAGGCATCCTGCACCAGGTCTTCCGCGTCGCTCGCGCTCCCCATCATCCGGTAGTCGACCGCAAATGGGTAGGGGCCCAGGGTCGGGTAGGTCTGGACGCCTGGTGCGTCAGTGATCACGTCCGGGATGCTCCTGTTTTCTGGCATCCATTGCCGGCCATCCAAATGGACTGCTATGGATGGCCGTCTCCTGATCATACACATCCACCGCTAATCCACGGCGTCCACTGCCGCACCGGCTTCGATGAAGAAAGGCTGGGGCGGATGATGGAAGGCGATATTCAGGCGATTGAAGTCGTTAATCGCGATCACCGCCAGCGACAATTCGGCAAGTTCCTGCTCGCTGAACAGGGCACTCGCCTGCTCAAATACCGCCTCCGAGGCCTCACGGTTGGGAAGGAAGGTTATCTCCTCGGCCCAGGCCAGCGCCGCCCGTTCCCGGTCGGTGAACCAGGTCATCTCCCGCCAGGCTGCCAGTACGGCGATCCGGTCCTCGCGTTCGCCTGCTTGCCGCAAGTCCCGCGCATGCATCTCCAGGCGAAATGCACATCCATTGATTTGCAAAACCCGCATCGAAAGCAATTGGATCAGGTGTTCGCTGATGCTCGAACGTCTGAGGTAGGCTGCCAAACCGAGCATCGGCTGCAGGATACCCTGCAATGCCTGCTGGTCAATGATTTTGCTTGCCATGGTGAAAGATCTCTTTGGTGTACGCTGCGGGGAACCATCCCCCAGTTGGCGAAAGAAACGATCGGTGAGTGGCGCCATTCCAGATCCGTGGGCAGTTGTCACCTGGCTCGGCACGGGCCATGACTACCGCGCCCTTACAGGAGACGAGGGGTCCCTGAGTTTTGTGAAAGTTCTTGAGAAGTTCCAGCAAACAACTGTTTCTCCGTGAGTTCGGCATGACCTGGCGGCGGTCACCCGTCGCTGGTTTCAAGACAACCTGTTACGGGACCGCGCGTTGGCGGGTATTATCTTGGGCGAATGCGCGGGGCCAGGGCCAACCATGCCTCGCGCCGCCGCTCGCGGAATTCCTCCTAGGAACCTGCGGATATCAAGGAAGAAGAGTTGTTCATGTCGGATGTCTTGATCGTCAATGCCCGGGTCGTCGATGGAACCGGCAATCCGTGGTTTTACGGAGACGTCGCACTCACCGGCAAGCACATCGAGCGGATAGCGCCACCCGGCACGATCGATCCTGCGTCGGCCGGATCCGTGATCGATGCCACCGGTCACGTCGTCGCCCCCGGCTTTATTGATATCCAGTCCCACTCGATCATCCCGTGGTTGACCGATAGTCGATCGGTTTCCAAGGTGACGCAGGGCATCACGACCGAAATCCTGGGCGAAGGCTGGACCCCGGCGCCCATCGGCGGGGAAAATCTCTCCGCGTTTGGTGGTGTTCTGGAGAGCCGGGGTAAGGCATTCAGCGACGAATGGGAGGAGCGAGGCAAGGGCTGGACTCGGTTCGATCACTGGTTGGCTGACATCGAAGCTCGTACGGTCTCGGTCAACTTCGGGTCGTTCATCGGCGGCAGCACGGTCCGCCGATTTGGCATGGCCGATCGTATCGGCGAGGCCTCTCCCGATGAATTGGCGCTGATCTGCAAAGCGACCGACGAAGCCATGCAGGACGGCGCATTCGGGGTCGCCACGGCGTTGATCTATCCGCCGAATGCCTTTTCCACCACCCCTGAGCTCATCGCCACCATGAAGGTTGTCGCACGGTACAACGGCGTGCATATCACCCACATCCGCTCCGAGGGCGACAACATCTTGGCCGGCCTGGACGAGTGCCTGGAAATTGCCGAACAATCGGGTGTGGCAACCGAGATCTATCACCTGAAAGCGGCCGGCCGCGCCAACTGGGCCAAGATGACCACGGTCATCGCGCGGATCACCCAAGCCCGCGCCCACGGTCTCGATATCGGGGCTGACATGTATCCCTACGACGGTGCGGGAACCGGTCTCGAAGCCTGCCTTCCGCCCTGGGCTGATGAGGATGGCCGCCTCCAGGAACACATTCGCGATCCGAAGAAGCGGAAAACGATCCTCGCCGAAATGCGTAACCCAAGTGGCGACTGGGAAGCAATGGGCAATATGAACGGACCCGAGTCCGTGCTGCTCGCCCAATTCCAGGAGCCGAAGAACAAGCGCTTTCAGGGACGCACCGTCGCCGATGTCGCCGAAGAACTGGGGATGCCCTGGCAGGAGACGATCCTCGAACTGCTGGAGCGCGAGGGCCGCAACATCTTCTGCATTTACATGATGATGAGCGACGACAACCTCCAGCTCCAATTTGCCCAGCCCTGGATCAAGTTTGGGACCGACGCCGGCGGCATCGATCCCGAGCGGGACGCCGTGAAGGGGCTGGTCCATCCGCGTGCCTACGGAACCTACACCCGGATCCTCGGTCGCTACGTCCGGGAGAGCGGATGGCTGACGCTGGAAGACGCCGTTCGCAAGGCCAGCTCGGCGGTCGCCGACCGGCTCGGCCTGCGCGACCGGGGCCTGCTTCGCGAGGGCATGTTCGCCGATGTTGTCATCTTCAATCCGGAGACGGTGATCGACCGGGCGACGTACACTGATCCCCATCATCTTTCGGAAGGCATCCGCGATGTCTTCGTGAGCGGAACCGCCGTTGTCCGGGATGGCGTGCACACCAATGCTCGTCCCGGCATGCGACTGAACGGACCAGGGTATGCGGCCCAAAACTCCTGACGCGCCAGCCGACTCGCGCGCCTTCGATAGCCTGAAAGAGGCTGTGCCCCGATTCTTTGAGCATGTCCAGCGCACGGAACCGGTCGGGTCTGCGCCACATCTCCTGCGGGTTATTTCCGGTGACGCGGATTTCGTGCTCCGCGAATGGGACTCAAAGGCTACTGCTGAAAGGGTCAACCTGACGGCCCGGGCGCTCAGGCTGGCCGGACCCGCGACCGCGGAACGGCTACCCGTACCACGTCCGGTCTCGGGTGAAGACGAAACCTGGGCAATCCGGACCGGTGATCGTATGGTGTCGGCGGCATCTTGGCTGCCGGGTCGCCCACTCGCGCGGTATGGCGACTTTCGCACGCCAGATGGGGATGTCATCGACGTGCCGCTCCCGGCGTCGGCTCCAGCCGAGACGATCGTGCTGGAAGCGGTCCGAACGATCGGCCGTTTTCACACCGCGACGGCGCCGCTAGCCCAGTCGATGCGGCCCGCGGCGTCTCCGTTGACGCGACTCCTGCGCGAGAGCCAGGCGAACTGGACGGCGCAACGGCGCGATGTCGGTGAACGCGCGGCCAGCTCACCGGAAATCCGGCGTTGGCTTCGTTGCGGAAACCGGATCCTGCCGGTGGCCACCGAATATTTGGAACAATCAGGCGCAACCGGCGTGGGCACAGCCATCATTCACGGCGATATCTGGCCGGCGAACCTGCTGATCGAGGGCAGGGGTGACACGCGCACCCTGACGGGGGTCGTCGGCTGGTCCCGCGTGACCGTTGGGTCGCCGCTGATCGACATTGCGCACATCGCGATTCATACCACGGGATGGTCTGGCGCCCTGGCGGAATCCATCCTTGGCGCCTACACCGAGGTGGCCAATTTGTCGCCCATGGAGCGCCGCTTGCTCCCAATCGTGGCTGCGCTCGATCTGGTGCCTCGGGTTGGCTGGCTCCTCAACCTCGCGTTCGTCGACGACAGCATGATCGGGCACGAATCGCAGCCGGTTTTGCGCAGCGGCCTGAAGTCGCTCCTGATGTCGCTTGAGAACCTGACCCAGATCCTGGCCCCCGAATCGGAATGGAACCAGCGCAAAACGATCGAACAGCGGCAGACCCGGATCGATTCCGCTACGAAACGATCAGCCGGAAAAGGAACGACACGAGCCCGCCCACCAGGATCAACCCGATCGCGCCCAGGGTCACGACCAGGAAAACGGAAAACAGGGTAAGGAAGGCGGACCGCTCGCTGCGCCGGTAGTCACGTCGTTCCGCGTCGGTGATATCGCGCTTCAGGCGAGTGGCGTGCTGGTCCTGCTGCGCGTGCCGGGGACCGCCGAATTCTCCGGTGTAACGCTGCATGATCTGGCCCTGCACTTCGACCTTCCGAATTGTCCGATCGTACGCCAGGCGTTCGACCGGATTGGAAAGTGTCTTGTAGGCGCGGTTGAGGTCCTTGCAGAGATCTTCGGCGGCTTGCCGGTGCTCCGGGAGTACGCGGTCGGGATGGAATCGCTTCATTGCATCGCGATACGACTTCGTGATGTCCGATGCACTGGCCGTGTACGGCACGCTCAGGAGTTGGTAAAGGTTGTCGCGGTCAGGGGCGGGAGGATGCGTCGATCGCTGATGTCCACGTTGCGCGTTACCTTGGTTGGGACGAGCTGCCAC
>JALZMD010000031.1 GCA_030858375.1 Chloroflexota bacterium | reverse complement strand
ACGGCCGACTTGGTGACCTGACAGCCCGTGCCCCCGCACGTCAGGACACCACTGGGGAGTGGAAGGGAGCAGTGCGAATGCTGACGCTTCGGGAAGCGCGGCTTAGGCGACGCATGTCGCAACAAACGTTGGCTGACCGTGCCGGTGTGGCACGAGTAACGGTTTCACAAATCGAACTCGGCAAGTCCGGTCCGCGCCCGCACATCGCGCGACGGCTCGCTGAGGCGCTTGGAACCCAGCCATCGGAAATCACCGAGTTCGGGGCAGCCGCCCAGAGCATGCGGTTGCCAACACCATCAATCCTGGCGGAACTCGAGAGCGAAGGATCCATCCTTTCCTGAGGTCCGCACACTCGCGACCCGTGGTCGCGAGTTCGCCAAGACATCATGCACATGGCAACGGCCCGACGGCTCAAACCGCTGGGTCGTTTTGTGTGGTACCCGAGGAATTAGTCGTCGATGACCGATCCCCCCAACCCCGTCACCCGCCCGGCACTGCGTATCGTGGCGGCGATCGGGTGGATGTGCCTGATTTTCCTGATTTCGGCGCAAAGCACCGTGCCGCAGCCACCGGGCATCGCGCCAGCGATTACCTCGAACCTTGGCCACTTTAGCGTCTATTTCGTGCTGGCGATCCTGGTCTGGTGGGTGCTTGGCGACTTCGGGCTGGGAGGACGACAGCGGTGGCTCGTTGCGTTCGGTCTCACGGTGCTCTACGGCGTCAGCGACGAATGGCACCAATCGTTCGTACCGGGGCGCCAGCCGGATGTCCTCGACATCATGGTCGATGGGTTCGGGGCGGCGTGCGGTCTGTACGCCGCCCAGTGGGCCAGCAGCCGGTGGAACGACCGGCAATCTCCGCCGATCCGCCAAAAACGCATCCTGCATGATCGACCATCGCAGTAGGGATCACGCGTTGCGACCTCCAGCTCAGGGCAAGATCGATCGGACCTCGTTTGCGTAGTACGTCAGTGCCCGCGTGTATTGGGCAATCGAATCGTCGCCGGCGCCCTCAGACAGAATCACCTCGAACAGCAGGTCGATTGCTGCCCGGTCGCGGCCGGCACTGACCTCGATCAGGGCCTGGAACACAATCAGTGCCCGCACCCCCGGAAACCGCGTCTGCCCTGCTTTCAGCAGCGTTCGTGCCTCGTCTAACCGGCCCAGGTTGCGAAGGGTACTGCCCGCCTGCACGTAGATTCGCGGCCGATCATCCGGGTCGAGGCCTTCGACGCCGAGGGCGAAGGCGCGTTCGTACGCGACCATCGCCTCGGCTTCGTGATCGGTGTACTCGAGCCCGCCGCCGTACTGGAACCAGGCATTCGCGTCATCCGGGTTGGCTTCGGCATGCTGGCGCAACCGTGCCAGGCCCTGCTCGACCGTTCGGGCGTCCTCCGAGCGGATCAGGGCGTCGGCTTCCTTGTATGGCGTCACGAAACGGCACTCCAGGCTAGCGTTCGACCGCCCTAACCGGCGCGGCCAGCATCTCCTCCACCAGGTGATGGTTGATCATCGCGCCCGCGGCCGACCCTGTCGAGACAGCGATCGCGATTTGCTGCATGGGCGTCGTCACGTCTCCCGCCGCGAATACGCCGGGCACGGAGGTCTGCTGCATGGCATCGACCCGGATCAGGCCGGGAATGGGACTCTCAACCAGTTCGCACCCAAGCTGTTCCGCCAGCGCGGACCGTGGTTCTTGCCGTGGCCGATGGAACAGCACCGATCGCTCCAGCGTGTCGCCTGTCGCGAAGACGATGCGCCGCAGGTGGTCGCCTTCATCGCTAACGAGCCTGGCAATGGGCTCGGTCCGAATCAGGACTCCCAGCCGGTCCAGGCCCTGTGCAGTTTCGGCGTCGAGGTCAACGACGCAATTGGTCAGCAGCACGAGGTCGCGCGTCCAGTTCGTGAGCATCGCCGCGTACATCAGCGCCTCTGGTGGCGCGGCAAGCACCGCCCATGGCTGGTCGCGAAATTCCCAGCCGTCACAGTAGGGGCACGCGAACATGCTGGTGCCCAACAGCCGTTGGACCCCTTCGATCTTCGGCAAAATGTCACGCACGCCGGTTGCCAGGATCACCTTGCGGGCTTCGATTTCGGTCCCGTCCACAAATCTCAACCGGAACGCGCCGTCCCGCCCCTCGACACCGACGATTTCGCCAGCGCTGATGCGGACCGTGGAGTACGCTGACAGCTGCTCACGGCCAATCCGGCGCAATTCCATTGGGTGTTCGCCATCGCAGGTGAAGAAGTTGTGGGCGGCGTGGCTGGGGCCGTTACGCGGCTTGTCACCATCAAGCAAGAGCACGTGGCGCCGGGCCCGGGCGAGGGTCAGGGCGGCGCTCAAACCGGCCGGTCCGCCGCCAACGATCACGACATCGTATCGATCCATCTCATGTACCTTTCTTTTTGATATTTAGTCTCATATACTAAACATAGACGATGCCGCTCCCCGGCGCAATGGCGTCACGTTCCCGCCAGCGCGGTCACGAGCGGCGCGAAGCTCTCGACATTCCGCTCGCCGACCACCAGGTAGGAGAGCCCGAACCGGTCGCGCCGCTGCCGGATCTGGTCTGCCATCTCATTGTGCGTACCGATCAGCAGCGCCGGCATCTCCAGCACATCGGCCACCGTCAGGCCGTGCCATCCCCGCTCCGCAATCAGCCTCCGGGCCCCGGCCTTACGATCGCCGGTCAGCTCGATGCTGATCGTGGTGTTCAGCTCGATCGCATCGAAGCGCGATCCGGCCGCCTCGCGAATGTGGTCAACCTTGCGCCGCATCGTGCCCGCCAGCAAATTGCCGGGCTCCATCACGACGTCGCCGGAGGTGGTGACCACGGTTTGGATCCCAACGATTTCGGCCTCCCGCGCCGCGATCGCCAGTACACGCACACCCGGTGGATCGAAGGGGATCCCAAGCGGCTCGTACTCCACATTTAGGAACCCCGCGCCGAGCCCCAGCTCGATCCGGCCCCCGGACACGACATGGAGTGTGGCGATCTCCTTGGCGAACTGGACCGGCGGCCGGAAGTCGTTGCAGATCACCATCGTCCCAATCCGGAGCCTGGTCGTCGACATCGCCAGCACCGTCATCGCCACCTACGGCCCCGGCTGATGCCCGAACGGGTGCGCAACCATGTGGTCTCGCAACAGCAGGATCGAAAAGCCGAGTACTTCGACACGCCGGGCCAGCCCGACCAGCTCGTCCTTCGTACTCGCGACGTCGGCGATCACCCCAAACCGGATCGGTCTCATTCCCACTCCCTCGTGCTCATCGCCAGCGACACCGGCAGGCGTCGTTCCAGGCCTATGACGCTGGCGGAACAGCTCGTGTGATACCCGCCCGTAATCCGCGTCCCGACACGGTCCCCGCCGCCGGAAATGGGAAACCCTGCCACTGGCGTCCGCCGATTCTGGTCATATGATGGACACTGTTCATATGGGTCTCATCCAGCGTTCGCGATCAGGTACCGTGGCATTCCGTACCTAGGAGAAGGCGCGGATCCATGAAGGCAACCACGGATTACCAGCGACTCAGGACCATGCTGCCCTACGCTAGTGAAGTCCTCGGTGTCTATTAGCCGATGATCAGCTGGAAGTCGAAGCGCCAGCCTTGGTGGCGAGTGCCGGGTGCCGGGTGCCGGGTGCGCACTTTTTCCAGATTGACTTGGCCTTGTCGAAAAATCTGCGATTCTCGGTCAAGCCATCGCCGGCAGCCACGCCTCCTCGGCCTCGAACATTTCGTCGACCATCGCCCGGATCTGGTCGAGCGTGCAGTTGGCGGCCGTCAGCGGATCAAGCATGACCGCGTGATAGACATGCTCTCGCTCTCCTTCGAGCGCCGCCTGCACGGCCAGCCGCTGGACGTTGATGTTTGTCTGGTTGACCGCCGCGCACTGCGGCGGTAGCGATCCGAACAGGGTCGGATGGATCCCGTTCTTGTCAACCAGACAGGCAACCTCGACACAACAGTCGTCGGGCAGGTTGTCGATCAGTCCCCGGTTGGGCACGTTCCCATAGATCACCGTCGGTTCGCCGGACTCCATGGCGTTGACAATCCAGGCACCGTACTCCTCCGAAGGCGTGAGCTCGGCCAGCAGCTTCTCGATCAGCGTACGGTCCGACTGCCGGGCGAGGTTCCGGGCGTGAACCTCGTCGTAGTTCCAGCGCAGCGGCACGTACCGCTCGATGAGTTCGTCATTCTTGCGGAAATAGGGCAGGTACTCACTGGCGTGCGGGCTCGACTCGGTGTGGAAGTAGCCGAACGCGTTCATGATTTCGGTCCGCA
>JALZMD010000021.1 GCA_030858375.1 Chloroflexota bacterium | reverse complement strand
CCCTTCAAGCCCCCATCCATATGCGGATTGCACGATGCAGAGCCCCATTGACCAACGCATCAGTCGAGTCCAGATATTGATCGATGCCACCGACATTGGGCGGCAACGCCCTGACCTCCGGATCGCGAATCGTCTCCAGCAAAGCGGAGCTGAAACGCGCCCCACCCACGATCGTAAACGCCCGGTCATGGAACGGACGCGGGGCCGGATCGAGCCATCGGGTCAGCTTGAGTTCATTGTGGCGTTTCGCGAGCGCCACGACGGCCTCCACCAACCCCCGCTCTCGCTCCTGCCAGGAGGTGGCGAATCGCGCCTGATCGAGATGTGGAGTCAACAGCCCCGCCAACTGGAGCCGCCGGAAGCCGGTACCGAACCACTTTGGATACGGTGCGTACCGTTGTTCCAGCAGGAACGCCAGGCGCATTGCGTCCCGCACCAGCGTCATCGCCACCAGATGTGAGCCAAGATCGTCACCGACCTCGCCGGTGCGCCCGATGAACGGCTCGGATTGGTCGATCCGCATCCACTGCGCGGCCATCAGGTAGCGCCAGACATCGTCCGGATACCATGTCAGCGCGGCCCGGAGGTTCGTGATCGCGCCGATGTCGTCGCGGAACACCTCGCCGGAGATCGTTTCCAGCAGCCACTGCTGGGGAAGCGTGATCCACGTTCCCGGATCGAGCACTTCGGGTTCGACACCGGTCGACGACAGGATGCCAGCCAACCAGACATCCGGAAGGGAGATCGACGCCCCGGCCCCGATCTCCGTTTTGGCGGCGGCGCCCAACCAGCGGCCGACGGTGGTGATCGTGATCAGGTGGTCGATTGGCCCGCCATCATCTGCGTGAATCATGTGGCGGATACCGGGCTCGGTTTCGAACTCGACCGTACCCGTCGGGAACCCGCCGATCGACCGGGGAAGCGACTGCCGAAACAGTTTGTCCAGGCGGGATGACCACGCGTCCCAGTCCCCTTCGTTGAGCATCAGGATGAGGCGCGGACCCCAATCGTGGTCCATCGACCTCGCCGTATCGTAGCCGAGCACGTCGGATCCGTGCCCGAACAACCCCGCCGCATACGACAAATTGGGGACATGTTCAACCATCAGCGGTTGCACCGCCTCGTCGAACAGGATTCGGGACAGTGTCAAACCGGGCATGAATCGGAGCATCGCTCAGTCGTCATCCTGCTGGCTGGATCGAAGCGCACTCAAAGGTATCAGGTCTGCCTGGCGCCCGGCGAACAGTCAGCGACCGTGCCTGCGTGAAAAATCGCACAGGACTGCCAGATGCACTTGTCGTCCATTCGCGGCTCTGATAAGGTTCGTCCAGAAGTTGCCAATCGAACATGCGGACCAGTTGTCCCGAATCGCAGTACCGATGAAGATGCTGCCGGAAACACCGCAGCATTGGGCACGCCTCAGACACCCGACGTCTGGCTTGCCGAAGGAAGGACTGCCATGACATGGAAGCTGCTGGGGAAGCGGTTCGGAATGTTCCTGATCGTGATCTGGGGCGCAGCGACCCTGAACTTTTTCCTGCCCCGTCTTGCGCCGGGTGACCCGATCCGGGAACGGCTTTTCGCGCTGTCGACGCAAGGCGGCCTGACGCAAACGGGCGTCGAGGAGATGGTCGCTTCGTACAACGCCCGGTTCGGACTCGACCTTCCGCTCTGGCAGCAGTACCTGAACTACCTGGTCGATATGCTCCGGTTCGATTTCGGCTATTCGCTTTCGCTGTTCCCGGCCAAGGCGACCGACCTGATCTTCGACGCCCTGCCTTGGACCGTGGGCTTGCTGCTGGTCACGACGATCATTTCGTTCGTGCTGGGCACGCTGCTTGGGGCGCTGATCGCCTGGCCACGCTCGCCGAAGTGGCTCGAATACCTGGCGGCGCCCATGCTCACGCTGGCGGCCATTCCCTACTATCTTCTGGCGCTCGTGCTGCTCTACGTGCTTGCGTTCTCCTGGAAGTGGTTTCCGCTGTCCGGTGGGTACTCTCCTGGCACGCAGCCGAACATGAGTCTCGATTTTTGGTGGGATGTACTCAAGCACTCGATCCTGCCCGCGCTTTCGATCATCCTGGCCGCGATCGGCTCGTGGGCGATCGGGATCAGGGGGATGATGATCTCGACCAATGGCGAGGATTACATGACGTTCGCCGAGGCCCGGGGCCTGCGCGGCAATACGATGTTCTTCCGCTACGGCCTGCGTAACGCGATGCTGCCGCAGATCACGTCGTTGGCGCTCTCGCTCGGTCACATCGTCAGCGGCGCCCTAATCGTCGAAGTCGTCTTCACCTACCCCGGTGTCGGATCACTGCTCTTCAACGCAATCAGGGGCGCCGACTACTTCGTGGTGTACGGCGTCGTGTTCATGGTGGTCCTCGCACTTGGGTTCGCCACGATGCTGGTCGACCTCGCCTACCCGTTCCTCGACCCTCGTATCCGCAGTTAGATCGGGAGAATCACCATGGGCACCATTCTCGTGGGCCAGGCTGCCCCGGCGGCGGATACGGCCACACCCAATATTCGACGCAAGCTCGGCATCGCGACCTACCTGAAACGTAATCCCAAGCTCGTCGCCGGTCTGGTTATGTTCAGCTCGCTCCTCCTGTTTTCCTTGCTTGGACCCCTGTTCATCGACCGCGAGCTGGCGCGGCCAATGTCCGCCATGCCCAGCCAGCCGCCATCCTCGACCTATCCCTTCGGAACCGATGACCAAGGCCGCAACCTGCTCGCCGTCGCCGTCGTCGGGTTGCCGCTGACGCTCCAGGTGGGGCTCATTGCCGGGCTGGTTGCGATCGTGCTGGGAGCCGTGCTCGGCCTGACCGCCGGGTATGTCGGCGGAATCACCGATATGGTGATTCGGGGCATCTGCGACATCCTGCTCACGGTGCCGGGACTGGTCGTGCTGATTACGGTGGCGGCCTCGATCCAGGGCGCGATCAGCGTGCAGATGATGGCGCTCGTCGTCGCCTCCCTGGCCTGGATGTGGCCTACCAGAACGATCCGGTCCCAGGTCCTGACCCTGCGCGAACGGGCTTACGTGCAGATGGCCAAACTTTCCGGCATGAAAACACCGGAGATCATTTTCCGCGAAATCATGCCCAATCTCCTGCCCTTCCTGGCGGCAAGCTTCGTTGGCTCGGTCGCCGCCGCGATCCTGGCCTCGATCGGACTTGAGGCGCTCGGCCTCGGACCGCAGAACGAGCCGACGCTGGGCATGACCATCTACTGGGCGATCTCGTTCAACGCCGTGATCCGAGGCATGTGGTGGTGGCTGACGATGCCGATCGTGGCGATTGTCGTGCTCTTTATCAGCCTGTTCCTGATCAGCGCCGGACTCGACGAAATCGCCAACCCCCGCCTCAGAAAGGTCAGCTCGTGATCGCAACGCAACCCGCAACGCGCGGGCTGATTTCACCGACCGATGTCCTCGCCGTCGACAACTTGCAGGTGAGCTATCGCTCCGACCGCGGTGAAGTCAAGGCCGTAGGTGGGGTCAGCTTTGGACTCAAGCCGGGTGAGCGGCTCGGCCTGGTCGGGGAATCCGGCTGTGGTAAAACCACCACCGCGCTGGCGATCATGCGCCTCATCCGGCCGCCGGGCCGGATCGTGGGTGGCCGGATCCTGTTGCGAGACGGTGGCGGCGAGATCGACCTCGCCTCGCTGAGCGACGAACGGATGCGGCGCACGCGGCTCTCCGAGGTGGCATTGATTCCACAGGGGTCGATGAATTCGCTCAACCCCGTCAAGCGAATCGGTGACCATTTCGCGGACAGCATCCAGGCCCACGAGCGACGCGTTTCGGATTCCGAAATCCGGGACCGCACCGCTGAAGTGCTCAAGATGGTTGGGTTGCGGGAATCGACCGCAAAACTCTATCCGCACGAACTCAGCGGCGGCATGAAGCAGCGGGTCTGCATCGCGCTCTCGATCACGCTCTCACCGAAAGTCATCATCGCCGACGAGCCCACGAGCGCGCTCGATGTCGTTGTCCAGCGGCACGTGATGGAAACGCTCGGGGCGGTCCAGCAACGGCTCAACGCGGCCGTGATCCTCGTCGGCCACGACATGGGCTTGCTGGCGCAGTTCGTGGACCGGCTCGGCGTGATGTACGCCGGCAAGCTGGTGGAGCTGGCGCCGATCAAGGAACTCTTCGAGAACCCGCTGCATCCCTACACCCAGCTGCTTATCTCCAGCCTGCCGACGCTCGAACAACGCGGGACGTTCCGGGGTGTGCCGGGCTTGCCCCCGTCGCTGCTGAATCCGCCCGCCGGTTGCCTGTTCGCCCCTCGCTGCCCCCGCGTGCATGAGGTGAGGGAGCGGGCCGCCACAGAAACACCGCAACTCCAG
>JALZMD010000437.1 GCA_030858375.1 Chloroflexota bacterium | reverse complement strand
GAAGGATGCCAGCGTGAGTTCCCGCACCGCCCGAACCCTGACTGTGGGCGATCTCGCCGCCATCTCCGGTGTGACGGTCCGCACGTTGCACCACTACGAGGAGATCGGGCTGCTGGTTCCCGCCGGGCGCTCCGGCGCCGGGTATCGCCAGTACAGCGAGGCGGATTGCGATCGCCTCTCCCGCATCCTGTACTACCGTGAACTCGGCTTCCCCCTCGACACGATCGCCACCCTGCTCGATGACGTCGAGCGTGACCGATACGAGCACCTGGAACGGCAACACACGCTGCTGCGAGAGCGGCTGGTCCGGATCCAGGCGATGGTGGCGTCAATCGAACGAGAGATGGAGGCACACATGACCGGCTATAACCTGACCGCCGAGGAGCGACTGGAGGTCTTCGGCGATTTCAATCCGGCCGAGTACGAGGACGAGGCGCGCGAGCGATGGGGTGATACCGACGCCTGGAAGCAGTCGCAAGACCGCGCGAAGCGTTACTCGAAGGACGACTGGCAACGGATCCAGGCGGAGATGGCTGACCTCAATGACCGCTTCGTCACCGCCATGAAGGCTGGATCGCCCCCAACCGGCGACGTGGCGATGGCCCTGGCCGGGGTGCATCGCCAGCTTATCGTCCGATGGTTCTACGAGTGCTCGTACGAGTTCCACCGGGGTTTGGGTGAGATGTACGTCGATGACCCGCGGTTCACCGCGAACATCGACAAGACGGCGCCCGGACTGGCCGCCTACCTGCGAGACGCGATCGTCGCCAACGTGGACCGGCACGCCTGATCGATCGGGAGCGAAGCGGTTAGATGTTATTCCGCCGGGAGGCGAAGCCAACCAGAGGCAGCGGAGCGGTATCTCCTGGCCGCAGTCAACATTGCTGAATTGCCGCCGCAACAAGAGATTCTTCCACTCGCTGACGCTCGCTACGGAATGACAGTTTAGGTACTGCGCGCCGGGCCGAGACGATCTTCGGTTCGCGCGGCCGGCAACCTTAAGGCACCCGCTTCGCCCAGATCGAATCCGGGAATCTCTCCAGCAGCTCCGCCCACTCGGCGTTAGCCGAGACCGGCGACTTCCGGTCCCGGAAGTAGGCGGCGATTCCTCGCCAGTAGATTGCCTCCGGCGTCAGTGGGCCAGCGGGCGTGCGATCCTGAACTCCAGTGAACAGGTTGATTGCCTTGTCATATCCCTTCCAGCGCATCGCCGCCATCCCTTCACCGATGTCGAGGATATCCAGGAATTCCGCGGCCGGCAGGTAATTGACCGAGGTGTAGCGCACCTTGCCGCTGTGGTCGGCAATCAGGATCGTCGGCGTCCAGAACACTTGGTGCTGGCGAGTAAACTCGCGGTCCTGGAACAGGTCCAGCTTGAGCGGCACGAACCGCGAGGCAACTTCCCGCGTCACGGCCGGGTCCGCGAATGTCTCATCGTCGAGCTTGTCGCACCCACCGCAGTTGTCTTGGTAGACATCGATCAGGATCGGCTTGCGCTCCTTGCGCGCCCTGACTTGGGCGATACCGAGGTCGGTTTCCCATTCGATCGCGGTGTCGGGTCTGGTGGCTGCGGAAATACTCATCGATGACTCCTGACGACGTTGTCACGGCTCAATGCTTCATTAAGTATAGCATCGATCCGCCGTGCGGATTGGAGTTCAGGCGTAACCCGGCAGATCAATCGGTCATTATCGGTAGCGGTCGAGGTGATCTCGAACCTGGGTTGGGCGAAGGGAGATCCTTTGCGAGATCAGGACTCTACCAGATGCGTCGGGTCGGAACCCAGGCGAGTGGACCGGCGTAACCATTGTCGGGTGGCAACCGTTCGAAGGATGTGCCAGGGCGCCGGAGACGTTAACCTCGATGACCATCTTGATGATTCCAACGCACTATAGTGGTGTCTCACACATCGGTCGGGGCCCTTCACGAGATTCGCCGACAAGGAGCGTACCGGCCATGACTTCACTCGATCATCTGCCATTGCCCATCACCCGGCGCCGGCTCTTCGGGCTGAGCCTCGCCGGCATTGCCGCCAACCGTGGCGGTGCCTTCGAGGGGACCCTTGCCCAGGATACGGGGAGTTACACCTTCCTGGTGCTGGGGCTGGATACCCGCGAAGAGAATGCCGACCAGCGGAGCGACATCATCATGGTCTCCCGGGTCGACGTGGCCGCCAACACGGTGCGTATGCTCTCCATTCCGCGTGATCTCTACGTCGAGATTCCCGGCTATGGCGACGACAAGATCAATGCCGCCTATCAGCGCGGGCTGGCCTCATCACCGGATCTCGATTGGGAAGTGGCCGCTTCCCGCACTGCTGAAACGATCGACCATAACTTCGGCCTAAGCATCGACGGCGCCGCGATCACGGACATGAACCGGTTTCCCGCGATCATCGACGCTGTCGGTGGGGTCGATGTCGACAACCCGTACACCGTCGACGATCCGGACTGGCCCGAGGCTCGCTTCCCGACCGGAATGATTCACCTCGACGGTGACGAAGCCCTCGTCTTCACCCGCACCCGGAAGATGGACGGTGATGGCGGCCGCGTGATGCGCCAGCACCTCGTGCTCGAGGCCCTGCTCGTCGAGCTCCAGACTCCGGAAACCTTTGCCCGCCTGCCCGACTTAATCGCCTCGCTGGCGGGCGCCGTCCGCACCGATATCCCGATCGATGTTCAGCTCCGCCTGATCGCGATGCTGCCCAATCTCGCCGCCGAGAGCCTGAGCTTTACCAACATCGACGACCAGCTCTGGGCCGATTACACCGCCGGTGGCGCCTGGATCTACCAGGGAGACTGGTCCACATTGCCCGGCTACGTCCAGTCCTGGCTGGATGGCGAGCTCGAATAGTAACGGGCTAGAGCCGTTCCTTTACAATGGCTGTAGCGTCCATCGGGATGCCACGGCCATTCTTCTCGTGAATCCATACAGGAAATATCCGTGACTGAATCCCTCACTTCATCAAGCGTGATCGACCAGACGACTCCGCGACTGAGCGCCCCGGAGGTCGCCCGCCAGCAAGGCATCAACCCGGTCGACTATCTGCGCCAGCGAGGATTCGTTTACGACATCACCGATGAGGCGGGGCTCCGCGCGGCATTTGACAACGGACCGGTCACGGCCTACATCGGCTTCGACCCGACCGGTACCTCGCTCCACGCCGGACACATGGTCAGCATCATGCTGCTCGCCACGCTGCAACGGATGGGCCACCGTCCGATCGCCCTTGGCGGCGGCGGCACGGCGATGGTGGGCGACCCAACCGGCCGCACCTCATCGCGCGAGATCATCGGCCTCGAAGATCTCTACCGGAACCTGGTCAGCATCCAGAAGCAACTCGCCCGCTACCTCGATTACGAAGGGGGGCAGTTCGGAGACAACCCGGCCGCGCTCAGCGTCAACAACGCCGATTGGCTCCTGGACCTGCACTACATCCCGTTCCTTCGCGATATTGGCCGCCACTTCTCGGTCAACGATATGCTCGCCACCGATACCTACCGTACCCGTCTCGAAACCACCGGCCTGAACTTCGTCGAGTTCAACTACCGGCTGGTGCAGGCCTATGATTTCCTGCACCTCTTCCGCGAGGAAGACTGCCTGTTGCAGATGGGCGGCTCCGATCAGTGGACCAACATCACCGCCGGAGTCGAATTGATCCGCAAGGCGAACCGGGGCAAGGCGTTCGCGCTCGTCTCACCGCTGATCACGACGCAGTCTGGCGAGAAGATGGGCAAGACCGGCTCGGGTGTACGCGTCTGGCTCGACCCCGACCAGTTCTCGCCCTACGACTACTTCCAGTACTGGGTCAACACCGAAGACGCGATGGTCGAAACCTACCTGCGTCAGTTCACCTTCCTTCTCGAAGACCAGATCCGGGACCTGACATCCGTCTCCGGCGAACTGTTGCGGGAAGCGAAAGCCGCGCTCGCCTTCGAGGCCACCACGCTTGCCCATGGTCCTGCCGAGGCCGAACGTGCCCGGGAGGCTGCCCAGTCGCTCTTCGCAGGCACGGGCACCGTATCCGCCACCGACGTCTCGCTCCCGACGACGACCATCGCCGTATCTGAGCTGACCGAATCGTTCACCGTTGCCGATGCCTTCGTTGCCGCCGGGTTAGCGAAGTCGCGCGGCGAATCCCGTCGCCTCGCCCAGCAGGGCGGCCTGTCGGTTGATGACGTCAAGGTAAGCGATGTCGATGTGCCGTTCGGCGGCGTGCTCGGTGGCGCCGACGCCTTACTGCTCCGTGCCGGCAAGAAGCGCTTTAAGCGCGTGGTGGTGACGGATCAGGATTGATTGCGGTCACGTTTAGGTGACACGGATGGTCGAAAACCTCAGGTTGTAGGGGCGGCAACCCGGTCGCAAACCGGATCCCGCCAACCGCAATCCAGGGTGTCCGCTTTGCCAAGCAGTACCGAACGTCCTGGTTGCGATAGCGCGGGCGGAGCAAGCATCACTACGCTGCCGCAGCCATACATAGCTCAGGTTATTGGGATCTACCAAACCGTCATCCCGAGCTGCCCCTGCGGGCTGCGAGGCATCCCCCGCAAAGCGGTTATATGTCATTCCGTAACGAGCCGCAGGCGAGTGAAGGAATCTCTCCTGGTCATCGCGACTGAAGCCTGGAGGCTGCTGCCGCAGGAGATATCGCTCCGCTGCCTCTGGTCGCTGGCGCTCCCGACAGAATGTCGTCAAAACGCTACGCGCCGGACTGCTGAAATGGAACCTTACGTAATCGAGGTCTTGGCGGTTCCCGGTTTGATGCGGTAGGCGCAGCGGCGGGCGCCCTTGACGATGTGCTCCTCGCGCTCGACGTTCACGTCGGCTCCGAGCACGTTGCGGAACACGTTCAGTTCTGCCCGGCAAAACTCCTGGCACGTCGTGGCGGCGGCACAGATCGGGCAGTGGTTCTCGGCGAGCACGTATGAACCGTCCGGTTCCTCGGCCCACTCCGCCATATACCCTTCACTGGAGCGAACCGTCGCCAGCGTGGCGATGCGCTCCGCCAGCGAGTCCGCGTGCTCCATCGCCCGGTGATACGCGGTCCGGGTGTCCCGCTCGCGGGCGGCGATGATGGTGTCGACCGCTGACTGACCGAGTTCATTACGAATCGTGCCGAGCAGGTCGACCGTCAACTGGGCGTGGGCATCCGGAAAGCGCGCTTCGGCGGCCTCGGTCAGGTGCCACATCGCGGCCGGCCGACCCACCCCGCGGATCTCCGCCCGGGAAAGGACCAGGCCTTGCTCTTCGAGCCGCAGGAGTTGCTGACGCGCCGCTTCCCCGGTGATTCCGAGCTGGTTGCCGAGGACGGCCGAGGTTTGCGGCCCGCGCATCTTCAACGCCATCAGCAGGCTGTCCGACGCAGACTTCCGGGTTCGTTCGTTGTTGGAGGCTGACGATAATGCCATGTGGGGTCGCCTGTCGTGTATTCTCCAAGTGTTATCTTTGAAAATACCCGACGAGGCGCTCCCGTGCAAGGCAGTCCGTTCCGTCAAACCGCGCTGAACACGGTCACCGCGTCCGGTCCGACGTACGTGCCGGTCGGTTCGCCGACCGCGATGTTGCGCATCGCGTTGCGCTCGCTGGCGTCAAAGACGTGGATCGGGATCCGGTGGTCGCGGGCGAGGATGAACGCCGACTGGTCCATGACTTTCAGACCCTTGTCCACCACGTCGTCGTAGGTAATCTGTTCGTATCGTTTGGCATCGGGATTGCGCTTGGGATCTTCGGCGAACACGCCGTTGACGCCCTGCTTGGCCGCGAAGATCGCGTCGGCCCGGACTTCGATCGCGCGCTGCACCGCCGGGTAGTCGGTGGTCACGAACGGCTGCCCGATCCCGGCGGCGAAAACCACGATGTATCCCTTTTCGAGGTGCTTGATTGCCCGCAGCCGGATGTAGGGCTCGGCCACCGACGCGATCGGGATCGCAGTCATCACCCGCACCTCCTGTGACCCGTGCGATGTCAGCGCCCCACGCAGGATCAGGCTGTTGACGACGGTCGACATCATCCCGATGTTGTCAGCCTCGGCCCGCTCGATACCCCAGTCGTCCGCAAGTCGCCCACGGAAAATGTTGCCGCCGCCGACCATGATCGCGACTTCGACCCCAAGTTCGGCCAGCGATTTGATCTCGTCGACCAGGGCATCGACCGCCGAGCGTTCGATGCCGGATTCGGCGGCGCCGGAAAAGGCCCCGCCACTCAACTTGATCAGGACCCGTTCGTACCTCATGCGGTCGCCTTTCAATTGCGTATACATGCTTCGGGCGTTCGCCGCCCGCAGGTGCCGTTCAGCATACTGTACGTTCGCCCTGGTTCGGTGACACCGGCGTGCCATGCCGCTTCACCGCGGGTGGCGAAGGTGCCGTAGAATGTGGAGAGCTATTCGTGATGAGCGCTTCGCCCCTCCGGCGCCGGGTAGTACCCCAAAGGTCAGGCAAACGAGCCCGTCAACGACTCGTTACGTGATCAGACCCGGTCGTGACCTGGACGATAGCATGCTGAAAGGACTTTCCAAACCATGAGTGAACAGTCGCAGGCCAACGACAACGCGGTCGGTGCTCGCGCACAACTGACGACTGCGGATGGGACTTCCTATACCTACTACCGGCTCGAACGCCTCGTCGAACTCGGGCTGCTCGACTCGATCGAGCGGTTGCCGTTCACGGTCAGGATCCTGCTGGAAAACGTGCTCCGCAATGTCGGCGGCGAATTCGCCGGCCAGAATCACCTGGAGGCGCTCGCGAAGTGGCAGCCGGCGGCAGGGTCCGCCGGTGACGATTTCGAATTGCCCTTCCTGCCCGCACGGGTTGTCCTCCAGGATTTCACCGGCGTTCCCTGTGTCGTCGACCTCGCCGCCATGCGCTCGGCGATGCATACCCTCGGCGGCGATGTCACGAAGATCAACCCGCTGGTGCCGGTTGACCTCGTGATCGACCACTCGGTGCAGGTCGATCGCTTCGGAACGCTGGCCGCGTTCGGGCACAACGTGGACCTGGAGTACGAGCGCAACCAGGAGCGCTACGAACTGCTCCGCTGGGGCCAGCGCGCATTCCAGAACTTTCGCGTCGTTCCTCCCGGCACTGGCATCGTGCACCAGGTGAACCTGGAATACCTGGCGCCGGTCGTGGCGACGAAGGACGATGCGTCCGGCACGGTCGCGTTCCCCGATACCCTGGTTGGGACCGACAGCCACACGACGATGATCAATGCCCTCGGCGTGCTCGGCTACGGCGTCGGTGGTATCGAGGCCGAGGCGGTGATGCTCGGCCAGCCGCTCTATCAGCTGTCCCCGGAAGTCGTCGGCCTCAAGTTCACCGGCGGCATGAATCCGGGCACCACGGCCACCGATCTCGTGCTCGCCGTCACCGAATTGCTCCGTAAGCATGGCGTCGTCGGCCGCTTCGTCGAATACTGCGGCACTGGCCTGAGCAACCTGAGCCTCGCCGACCGCGCAACCATCGCCAATATGGCCCCGGAATATGGGGCGACCGCGGGGTTGTTCCCGATCGACGACGAAACGTTGCGCTACCTCCGGCTCACCGGCCGCGAGGATGCGCAGATCGACCTCGTGGAGCGCTACGCCAAGGAACAGGGCCTGTTCCGCACCGACGAAACACCCGATCCGGAGTTCAACGAAATCCTGGAGCTCGACCTCGCGACCATCGAGCCGAGCCTGGCCGGCCCGCGCCGCCCGCAGGACCGGGTTGCCCTCGGCGCCGTCCAGCGGGTCTTCCGCGATGCCTACGATACCGTCTTCACCGCCGATGGCGATGGCCACGACATTGAAGGCGGCGACAATGGTTACGACGAGCAGAGCATGGAATCGTTCCCGGCCAGCGACCCCCCCGCCGCGATGGCGGGCCAGACCGACGAAGGCAAGATTCCCGGGGAGTCGGCCGCCGCCCAGGTCGCCGAGGACCGGGAAGCGACCGCGACAGCAGTCCTCGAACGGCAAATTACCTCGGAACACGTTGGTGATGTTTCGATCCGGGTCGAAGGCATGGATGTCGATCTCCACCACGGCTCGGTCGTGATTGCCGCGATCACCTCCTGCACCAACACGTCGAATCCATCGGTAATGCTGGGCGCCGGTCTGCTTGCGAAGAAGGCGATCGAGCGTGGGCTCGATGTGCCGCCGTACGTGAAAACCAGCCTCGCTCCAGGTTCCCAAGTGGTGACGCGCTACCTTGATGATGCGGGTGTCTCGCCCTATCTCAACGCCCTGGGTTTCCACGTCGTCGGGTTTGGCTGTACCACCTGCATCGGCAACTCGGGTCCGCTGCCCGAAGTCGTGGCCAACGCAGTCGACGAGAACGATCTGGTGGTGGCTTCGGTGCTTTCCGGCAACCGCAACTTCGAGGGCCGGATTCACCCGCAAGTGCGGGCCTCGTTCCTCGCCTCGCCGCCACTCGTGGTGGCCTACGCGCTGGCGGGCACAGTTGACATTGACCTCAAGACCGATCCATTGGGCACAGATCCCAATGGTGAGCCGGTCTATCTGGCCGATATCTGGCCGATCGAGGAAGACGTGCAGGCGGCGATCGCCCAGTCGGTCAACCCGCACATGTTCCGGGAGGAATACGCAACCGTCTTCGAAGGCGACGAGCGCTGGCAAAACCTGCCGATTCCGGAGGGGAACCTCTACGACTGGGACCCAGCCTCGACCTACGTCCAGGAGCCGCCATTCTTTGTCGATCTCACACCGGAGCCGGACCCGGTCCAGGACATCGTCGGTGCACGTGTGCTGGTAATGGTCGGGGATTCGGTGACCACGGACCATATCTCCCCGGCCGGATCGATCGCCAAGGCCAGCCCGGCCGGGCAGTACCTGCAGAACTGCGATGTCCACCTGAAGGACTTCAACTCCTACGGGTCCCGTCGTGGCAATCATGAAGTGATGATTCGCGGCACCTTCGCCAATATCCGCCTCCGCAACCAGCTGGCCGAGGGCAGGGAAGGCAACTGGACCAAATACTTCCCGACCGGTGAGATCATGCCGGTGTTCGACGCCGCCATGTTCTACCAGGAATCCGGCATTCCCCTGATCGTGATCGCCGGCAAGGAGTACGGCACCGGTTCATCTCGTGACTGGGCGGCCAAGGGCACCCTGCTGCTCGGCGCGAAGGCGGTGATCGCCGAGAGCTTCGAGCGAATTCACCGTTCGAACCTGGTGGGTATGGGGGTGCTCCCGCTGCAATTCAAGCCGGGCGAGAATGCAACCTCGCTGGGCCTGACCGGCACGGAAACCTTCGAGATTGACAATATCGACGCGCATCTCGCACCCATGGCCGAGTACCCGGTCAAGGCAACGCGCGCGGACGGTTCCAGCTTCGAATTCACGACGATCGCGCGGGTCGACAGCAATGTGGACGTGCGGTACTACCGGAACGGCGGTATCCTGCCGACGGTCCTGCGCCGGTTGATGGACGCGTAAACGGCCGACCCAGGCACACCAGGGTTCCTGCTTTTCGACCATGCGGATCGCAGGAACATTGGTGTGCCACCAACGCGATGTACTTGGGAACGTTGTCCAAAGGGGAATTGCGTGTCATCAGGTCGAATCGAAGTGGCGGCAATCGTCGGTAGCTTGCGACAGCATTCGCTGAATCGCTCGTTGCTTCAAACCGCGATGCTGGTCGCGCCCGAGCGGATGCACATCTACGATGTGCCGATTGATCGACTGCCGTTTTTCAACGAGGACCTCGAACGGCAGGGCGATCCCCCGCCGGTTGTTGAGTTCAAGGCTGCCTTCGCTCGCGCCGATGCGGTCCTGATCATCACCCCTGAGTACAGCTACTCGATCCCCGGCGTGCTCAAGAACGCACTCGATTGGGCCTCGCGGCCATCCGGGCGCTCGGCACTCAAGCGCATGCCGCTCGGTATGATGGGCGCCTCGGTCGGTCGCTCCGGCACGATGCGCGCCCAGCTCCACCTCCGCCAGATTTGTGTCCAGCTTGGCGCGATCCCATTGCCGGAGCCCGAGGTCTACGTCACCTTCGCGTCCGACAAGTTCAACGCCCTGGGTGAGTTGACCGATCCCACCGCCCTCGACCTCACACGGCTGTTGCTCACCAGGCTGGTCGATTGGACGGACATGCTCGGTTCCAGGCGATAAGCGCCGATGGTTCCTGCTGGAACCATTCACCTGAACATGTCATCATACCGCCAAGGACGATTGGAATAAGAATCAACGTGGTGCGGCTTCGCCGTTGCGGCAGTCGAGGAGTACCAGATGAACGGTTCCGCCGGTTTGTCGCGCGGCCCAGAACATTTGCGGTAGGTGCTTAATCGCCGTCACCTACTGGCTGGCCTGTCTGGGATCGTTATTGGCGGTGGGCGGGAAGCCAATCTGGTGTTGGCCCAGACTCCCAGCGAATCCGCCCAGGGTCACCTGCCGCCCCGGCCTGCGACTCCGAACGTGTCCGGACCACCAGCCCTGATGGACCTCCTCGCCTGCGTTCCGGAGTCGATGATGGACGAGGATTACGCGGCCGAATATCCCTGGTGCTTTGCCGATATCGAGCAGCAGTTCAGGTCTCGCGGGCTCCAGCAGGGACTTGAGCCTGGAGACGCGCCGCCAGATGGATACCTGGAAGCCATGTATCCGGTGGCGACGCAGAACGCTGCCTTCGACCATGTATTGGATCAAAACTTCACCGCGGCCATAGGGTTTCAGACATTGAACGTCCACCGCTCGCTTGTCGGGGGCGGGCCTGAGGGCCACCTCACGCTCGTTCGAGGGGGAATGGATGTTGCCGCGATGCCATCGGCCTGGGAGGCGAGCGGCTACGAGCGAACGGCGACGGCCGATGGGCACGACGTGTGGACGATGGGTGGAGAGCTGGATTTCGATGTCGTTCATCCAATCCAGGGGCGAGTGCTGGCCTCGTTCAACAACGCCGCGATTCTCTAAGGCGACATCGTGGTATTGCGCCGGAGGTGACTACGATCGAGCAGACCATCGCGGTGCAACGCTCAGGCGATGGCTCGGTCGCCAATCTTCCCGAGTTCATGCAACCGATGGTGCCTCTGCCAGGGACCACGGTGTCCTGCTTCGTGGTGCGCAAGGACATCCTCGACGTCGCGTCGTTCGACGGACCTTCCCCGAGTGTCTGGGGAGCATCGTTGGAAACGAGTGATGCCGAGGTCGGACCGATGCCTTCGTATACGTCGATCGGGCTCGGAATCAGCGGTGGGCTTGGCGGTACGCCTGATGACGAAAGTTCACCGGTGGCAATTGGGGCACCGGGTGGGAATGCGCGGGTGATGGTGACGGTAGCGACCGCGTCGGCAGCCGATGCCGAACAGCTGGGACGCGTCGTTGGGTACCGCTGGAACACTGGTGAGTCGGCTATGACGCGCCAGCCATACACCGATTTCGTGATCGTTGAATCG
>JALZMD010000419.1 GCA_030858375.1 Chloroflexota bacterium | reverse complement strand
CACTGGTGGCCGTCAGGACCTTGCCGTCAGCGACGACGGCGTGCTCGACCTCCAGATCGGCACGCCGGGTGCCAGGAGCGGCGTGCCCGCCACCAACCCCGAGCAACTCTTTGCCGCGGGCTACGCCGCCCGTTTCCAAAGCGCGGTGATGTCGGCTGCCCGGGAAGACGGCAAGGATGCAAGTGCATCAACCGTGACCCCCGATGTGTCGCTCGGCAAGCTCGAGTCCGGCGGATTCGGTCTCACCGTCGTTCTTGCGGTCGCAATACCGAACATGGCCTACGACTCCGGTCCAAGCGTTGGCGGACGCCGCCCATCAGCGCTGCCCCTACTCGCGGGCGACTCGCGGCAACATCGATGTGGAGGTTTGCGCAGCGCAATGAGCCGCGTGGGATCAGTAGTTGGGTAGGATCAGTAGGTTGCCTCAAGGCTGGTGTCGGCATCGGTCGGGTTCGATCCCTCGGGCCAGTCGCCACCAGCCGCAGCCCACTCGGCGATGATTTCGTGTAACCGCCGGTCACTGACCAGGAACCCCGAGGCCGAAGTGCCCCGCTTGGCGCCGCTTTCGGTCAGGTCGCTGAGCCCGACCCGAAGATCGTTGACGAATGCTTTCTGGCGCGATTCGTCGAAACCGGCCGCGAACGGAAAGAGCCTGACATCGCGCGTTTGCAAGTAGGCGACTACGCGTTCGACAAGGGGCGGATCGAATGCCGGTGCCGGGTCTGTTTGGGCCACGAATGAAGCTCCTCAGTCGATGCAACGGTGTCGGTCGGATCGTTGTCAGGCCAGCGGTGCACGGCAACCGGTCGAATGGATGGACCGGGGCGATGCACAACCGCCGTATCTTCCTGTCAGAATTGTACTTTGCAGAGGAGTCCGGCACCCGGTTTGGGAACCGACCCTCTCGCAGCATGAGCCATCTGGTTTGCCTCACCGGTCAGGATGATCCCGCAATGCAAAAGCCGTCCTCGCCAAACGCCCGCGTAGAAACGCTGGACAATGGACTTACGGTGTTCCTCCGCGAAAAACATGACGCGCCGGTCGCGTCGTTCTGGGTCTGGTACCGGGTGGGGAGCCGCAACGAGCGGCCTGGCCTCACTGGAACGTCCCACTGGGTGGAACACATGCAGTTCAAGGGTACGCCGAGCCTGGCCAAGGGGGCGATCTTCGGGGAGGTATCGCGAAACGGCGGTACGCTCAACGCGATGACCTCGACCGACTGGACCGCCTATTACGAAACGCTCCCGGCGTCACAACTTGATCTCTCGCTGCGGATCGAGTCGGACCGGATGGCCAACTCCCTGTTCGATCCGGCAGAAACCGAAAGCGAACGGACCGTCATCCTCTCCGAGCGCCAGGGCGCCGAAAACCGGCCCACGTATCACCTGGCGGAAGAGATGATCGGGACCGCATTCCAGGCGCACCCTTACCGGCACATGGTAATCGGATACGAGAACGACCTGCTGACGATCTCTCGCGATGACCTGTTCGGCCATTACCGGCGCTATTACACACCGAACAACGCTTTCATCAGTGCCGTCGGTGATTTTGACGCTGACGAGCTGATGACCAGGGTCCGGGCGGCCTTCGGCTCAATCGAGGCCGACCGCTCCCCGCTCCCGATGGTTGCCCAGGATCCTCCCCAGCGCGGGGAGCGTCGGGTGCTGCTCAAGCGGCCATCGCCAGCGTCGTACATGATGATGGGCTACCGGATGCCAGGCGCCAAACACCCGGATATCCCCGCGCTGCTGGTGGCCGATGCCCTGCTTTCCGGCGCCAAGCCGATGGGTATGGGCGGTGGCAGCGCAATGGGCCGCTCGTCGCGGCTCTATCGCGGGCTCGTTTCCAGTGGTCTGGCTAGGTCGGCTGGCTCGGGCGCCAACCTCCACCTCGATCCCCACCTGTGGACGTTTTCGGCGACAGCGCTGCAGGGGGTGGAACCGGACCGGATCGAAGCGGCGATCGAGGTGGAAATTGACCGGCTGAAGACGAGCCTTGCCACCGAAGAGGAGTTCGTCAAGGCGCGCAAGCAAATCCGGGCCCAATACGTGTACTCACGCGAAACCGTGACGGCCGAAGCGTTCTGGCAGGGTCAGATGGAAATCATCGACCACGCCGGGCGAATCGACACCCTCGCCGATGAACTGGCCGCCGTCACGCCGGAAGACGTGCAGCGCGTAGTCAACACATGGCTCGTCGACGACCAGCGAACGGTCGGCTGGCAGGTGCCGGACGATTCCAGCAAGGGGGCTGGCGCCGATGTGCCGCCCCTGGTTGAGGCGGCCGGGTTCATCTCGCCTGAACCGCAACTGATCTGGGGACTCGACGGCGGCACGCCCAACGAGCACGGATTCATGCGTACCGAACTTGCAAACGGCATTGTCATGCTCGCGCAGCCACGGCCTGGTGACGAGGCGGTCGAGGCCAGCATCAGCATCGCGGCCGGCCAGTCGGCCTCCGGCGAATCGACGCCCGGGTTGCCCTCGATCATGGCCCGGATGCTCAACCGGGGCACGCGGTCGCACACCTTCGAACAGTTCAACGAGGCGATCGACGGCCTTGGCGCGGTCATCTCGGTCGATGCCGACCGTGACGATGTGGACGTGTCGTTCCACAGCCTGGCCGAGGATCTGGAGGCAGTATTCACACTCGCGGCCGAGCTCATCCTCGAACCGGTGTTTCCCGACGACGAGCTGGAGAAGGTCAGGCAGCAAGCCATCACCGGGTTGCGCGAGCAGGAATCTGACACTGGTTCCATGGCCTCGCGAGCGTTGCGCGAACAACTCTATCCGGAAGGTCACCCCTACCGGATTCCTGTTTCAGGGGAGATCGAGTCGGTTTCCGGACTGACCAGTGAGGATTTGGCAGCGTATCATCAGCGATCGTTCGGGCCGAACGTGACCACGATCGCCCTGGTCGGCGGTGTCGAGCACCTCCACGCCGTGGTGACGCAAGTTGAACGCGTATTCGGTTCGTGGAAAACTCCCGTTCCGCCGGCTCGGGATGTACCACCGGTCGGTCCGCCCCGGGAAACGGCCACGAAGTCGTATGTAATCCGGGGCAAGAGCCAGGCCGACATCGCGATTGGCTATCCCTCCCTGCCGCGATCGCTCGAAAAGCCGTACTTCGCGGTCAACATGGCCAACGTGATTCTGGGTCAGCTCGGGCTCATGGGCCGGCTGGGTGCTAACGTGCGTGACAAGCAGGGCCTCGCCTACTACGCATCGAGTTCGTTCGGCGGCGGAACGGCAAACAGCATCTGGTCGGCCCGGGCCGGGGTCGATCCAGGCAATATCACCCGGGCGCTGGACGCCATCCTCTTCGAGTTGCGGCGGATACGCGAGGAGCCGGTGACCGCGGAAGAACTGGCCGACGCCAAGAGCTACCTGATTGGCAGCCTGCCGCTCGGACTCGAGAGTCTGGGAGGGGTCGCCGGTCTGCTGCTTGCGATCGAGAAATTCGGGCTTGGGTTGGATTATCTCGAACGTTATCCTGGATACATCCAGGACCTTACCCAGGACGACCTGCTCCAGGCGGCACACGTGTATCTGGATCCGGACCGGCTGGTCATCGGCATTGCCGGTCCCGAATCGATCGAACCACAAGGACCCTCCGATGACTAGCCCGCTTCGCTCCATCACGCTGATCTCGGTCGCGGTCGGGTTGCCATCGATCATCGGGACGAACCGCCAGGGCGCTGTGACAAGCGGGATCAGGAAGCACCAGGTTGACGTGCCAGAGGTGATCGTGCGCACGACGAACATCGACGGCGATCGGCAGGCTGACCTGCGCGTCCACGGTGGTCCGGACAAGGCGATCTACTGCTACCCACGGGAACATCGTCGATTCTGGCTGGATGAGATTGGCTACGGGCAGGCGGAATCGCCGTTTGGGGAAAACCTTTCCACCGAGGGCATCGATGAGGACACGGCGCAGATCGGCGATATCTGGCGATGGGGAACGGCCTTGCTGCAGATCAGCCAGCCGCGGTGGCCCTGCCACAAACTCGCGCTCCACAGCGGTCACCCTGACATGGTCAAGCGGTTCGTCGCGGCTGGCCGGTCCGGCTGGTACCTCCGCGTGCTGGAGGAAGGTGTGGCGCCGACCTCGGGCACAATCGAGATCGAAGAACGCGACCCACTCGGCGTGACCGTGCGCACGTCTTTTCTCGCCGCCCGTGGCGATATCGAGCCAACGTTGTTCGAAATCGCTAACGCGCACCCAGCTCTCGCCGCTGCCTGGCGACGCGACGCCCCGGAATGGACGCTGTGAGGACTGTTCCATCTGCCTTGATTACAAACTGATCCAATCCCGTCATTGTGGCGTATGCACCGGTGTATCTACTTCGTGCACCGTGTGAGGATTCAAAGATGGACAAGCTTCGGGCGGGTGTCCGGTATGTTCCGAACCTGCTGGCAGGACTCGTGGCGGGATTGGCCGCCGCGGCGGTGACAACCCTGCTCATGGCGTTGAGCCGGTATTACCTTGGAATCATGCCGCCACCAGAGGCGGTTCCGGATCGCATCGCGTCGATGCTTGATATACAGACGTTCTTCTCGCTGTTCAACAAGTACGGTGGCTACAACGGACTCAAGCAGTTCGGCATTGTCGCCGGGCTGCGGACGTTGTTCGCGACCGGCGCCGTTGTCGGCGTCATCTACGCCATCGTTTCGGAACTCCC
>JALZMD010000350.1 GCA_030858375.1 Chloroflexota bacterium | reverse complement strand
CCATGTTGGTAACAGAGGGACCGCTCAGTCCAAGTTCCTCAGCCATGCGGAGCGTCGTGACGGCACCGCCATCCTGCTCCAGACGGTAGGCCGCCTTAAGGTAGTCCTCCATGGACGAGGTAACGCGAATCTCTCCGTCCGTGCGACCCGCACGACGCTGATTGCCAGGGGTTGAAGGTTGGTCATTCATGATCGTCACTCCTTGTCAGCGTCGACAGGATCGACGTGCTGGGACGTGGAAGCACATTTCTTCGAAGCTCCACGTAAACGAAAGGACCTCGTCATGCTGGTTGGGGGGCGGTCAAGATGCCATTGTCGTCCAGATGTAATCGCCGCTGGTTACGGGCGTCGCGAATCGCCCGGGTCGTCGTAGCGCGGGCCCAGCCGAAATCCTGATCGAGACTGGAAACAGTTACGCCACCAGGCTTGGCGGCCACATGGGCGATGAGCAACTCCCTGAGAAAGTCTTGCCGCTGGCGTTTGCGCCGCGCAAGCATGGCGACCAGCCCCTGGGATGGCGAGACAAGGTACGCCGTGAGGAACATCAATCCGAGCACGGTTGCCATCGCACCGGCCACGGACCCGTTGATCGCCCGGGCCAGGTAGTACCCAATCACTGCCGAACTGGCGCCTAGCGTCATCGAGAGCGCCAGGAAGACAGGCATGTGGCGGGTCAGCAACTGCGCAGTCGCGGCCGGCACAACCAGCATTGCGACCACGAGGACGGCGCCGACCGCGTCGAAGGCCACGACCGTCGTCGCCGACACGGCGCCCATCAACAAATAGTGCAGCAAGACAGGTGACATTCCCACTGCTGCGGCGAAACCGGCATCGAACGTGGAAAGCTTGAGTTCCTTGTACAACAGACCCACGAACGCCAGGTTGATGACCAGCATCGTGCCCAGCGTCCAGAAGGCCTGCACGCCAAGGTCGCGTCCGAAGAGCTCCAGGCGGTACAGCGGCACGTAGGCGATCTCCCCGAACAGCACGGCGTCCACATCGATGTGGACGGTGGTTGGGAAACGTGAAATCATGAAAACACCGAGGGCGAAGAAGAATGGGAAGACAAGACCGATCGCGGCGTCTTCCTTAACCAGACCAGTCCGCTGGAGCCAGGCGACGCCAGCCACGGTCAGCAAACCCACAGCTCCGGCCCCGATCGTCATCAAGAGGGGAGAACGGGAACTGGTGATGGCGAATACCAGGACGATGCCCAGAAGCACACTGTGGCTAATGGCATCACCCATAAGCGCCAGCTTGCGAAGCACCAGGTAGGCGCCGACAAGGCCGCATGAAGCACCAACCAGGGCCCCAGTGATCATGATGATGGTGGGGGCGCTCATGGGCGTGACACTCCGTGATGATCGGTCAGCGCCAGTTCTGCCCGGAACTGGCGGGCTCTCGATCGGCGCACACGGTAGGTAGACAGCACACCACGTCCTGGCGCAAACAACAGCGAGACGATGACGATGATGGATGCCGCAATGACGATCATCGGTCCCGTCGGCAGACGATCGATGAGACTACTCGCGACCGATCCCGCCACGCCCGACACCATCCCAAATACCCCCGACAGAATCACCATACCAGCCAGGCTTGTGGTCCATTGCCGGGCGGCGACAGCGGGCGCAATCAGGAGCGAGACCATGAGGATGACGCCGACCGTTTGCAACCCGATCATCACCGTCAGGACGAGGAGACCGGCGAGGATTACGCCCAGCAGATCCGGCCGCATGCCGATGCTCGCGGCGAAAGCCGGATCGAAGGTAATGAGCTTGAGCTCCTTGAACAGGAGCCCCACGATTCCGAGAACGATTGCGGCAACGACGCCCATGACAACCACGTCGCGGGGAAGGATGGTCGCGGCCTGACCGAAGATGAACCGATCCAGCCCGCTTTGAGCCGAATCACCGCCCTGCTGGATTCGTGTCAGGAGCAGGATTCCGAAGCCGAAAAATACGCTGAGAACGAGGCCCAGGGCTGTTTCCTGCTTCACGACTGACCAACGCGTAATCGCAATCAGGACAGCCGTGCCCACCAGGCCGCTCAATGCGCCACCCAGCAGCAGCAGTTCGCTCGACCGGGTGCCGGTGATCATGAACATGATGCAGATGCCCGGCAGGGCGGCGTGCGCCAGGGCATCGCCGATCAGGCTCTGCCGACGCAGCACCGCGAACGATCCCAGAACACCGCTGGTCAGGCCGAGGATCATCGAACCGAGGATCACATTCCGAAGGGTCGAATCCCAGGTGATATCGAGTCCCAAAAACGCCAGGGGGATCACTTGAGCATTGCCCTCGCCGGCATCATTTCAGATCCCGAACGCTGCCCCAGCGACATGCCATCGGCCCCAATTGGATCTGATGGGGCGTGGTAGGTACGCCACAAGTTCTCCTCGGTGAAGACCTCGGAAACTGGTCCAGAATCGATGAGCCGGACATTGAGCAGGACGACGTTGTCAAAATACTCCTTGACCGACTCAAGGTCATGGTGAACTGCGACCACGGTATTGCCCGCATCTCGGACGTCGTGCAGCAATTGAACGATCGCCCGCTCGGTCACGGCATCGACGCCGGCGAATGGCTCATCCATAAGATAGAGGTCGGCTTCCTGGGCAAGTGCCCTGGCCAGGAACACGCGCTGCTGCTGCCCACCGGAGAGCTGGCTAATCTGGCGTTTGGCCAGCTGACCCATACCGACCTTTTCGAGGCATTCTTCAGCGATGGCGCGATCAGCCTTGCCGGGCTGCCGAAACCAGCCGATCCGACCATACCGGCCCATGGTGACGACATCAAGCGCGTTCGTCGGGAAATCCCAATCGACACTTCCGCGCTGGGGAATATACGCGACGCGGTTTCGTACGGTGTTGAGATGCGACCCGTAAACGCGCGTGGCCCCGGCCGCGATTGGCACCAGGCCAAGAATGGCTTTGAGCAGCGTGCTCTTGCCAGCGCCATTCGGCCCAACGATAGCGGTAGCCTTGCCGGGCTCGATATCGAGGTCAACGTCCCACAGTACGGGTGATTCGTTATAGGCGACCGTGAGGTCCCTCACCGCAATCACACTTTCGGTGGAGAGCGGGCTTGCGAATTGCCGCGAAACCGTGGCCTGGCTCATTCTGCCTCCTCTCCGATGAGACCGGCGACAATCGTGTCAATGTCGTACCGCATCATTCCGAGGTACGTTCCTTCATCCGTGCCCTCGTCACCCATGGCGTCGGAATAGAGTGATCCACCGATCGCGACATCCCACCCACGATCGCTGGCGGCCACCTGCACCGATTCGATCGTGCGTTCCGGGACGCTGGTCTCAACGAAAATAGCCCGAACTTCGTTGGCGACGAGTAGGTCGGCTATCGACTGGACATCTCGCACCCCAGCTTCGGTGGCGGTACTGATGCCTTGCAATCCAACGACATCGAGGCCGTAGCGCCGACCCAGATACCCAAAGGCATCGTGGGCGGTCACGAGTACGCGGCTCTGCTCCGGAATGCGACTAAACTGCGCCATCGCGTACTCGTCTAGCTCGATCAGTTGCGCCTTGTAGGATTCGGCATTAGCCACGTACGCGTCGGCATGGTCCCCGTCGATTTCGGAAAGCGCCCGTGCTGCTTCATCGGCGGCGAATGACCAAAGGGTTGGATCGAACCAGAAGTGTGGATCGGGATTGCCATAGAAGGCATCATCCTCAGGCTGGATAAGCTCATCCTCGGGTACTCCAGCCGAAACAGCGGTGACTGGAATCCTGTTTTCTGCCTGCTCCAGAACTTCTCCCAGATTGCCTTCGAGAAAGAGGCCACTGTAGAAAATGATGTCTGAATCGATCAGGTCGATCACGTCCTGTTCACTGGCCCTGAAGAGATGAGGATCCACACCGGGACCCATCAAGGCACGAATGTCGACATAATCAGCGCCGATAATGCGGATCAAATCACCGACTTGTCCAGTCGTGGCGATGCCCTGTAGTTGACCGTCTTGAGCCAACGCGGCAGCAGTTCTCCAATGCATCATTGCGGGAATGGTGCCGAGTGCGACGATTGGCCGCATTCGCGACGATAATCTGGTGCCTGGTGCGAGTTTCAAATTCATGCAGCAGGTGACTCCTCAAAGGGACACGGAAAATGATCAGATTCACTATATTCAAATTAGCATAGGCTAAATTACATTGTCAAGAGAACAGGGCGGACGCACCGCCCCGTTCCTGGTCTTCGCCGAAGGCCACTACATATCGAACGGCATATTCTTCGGCATCTTCCCCTTCTTCGCCATCTGGCTGAACTGGCCCATCATTTTCTGCATGTCCTTGAACTGGGAGAGCAGGCGATTGACATCCTGCCGTTCGACTCCGCTTCCTTTGGCAATACGGCGGCGCCGGCTGTGGTCGATGCGTTCCGGATGCCGACGTTCCCACGCGGTCATGCCCCGGATGATGGCCTCGACCTGCTTGTAGTCGTCGTCTGAAATTTGGGCCTTGGCCTGGCGCATCTGTTGGCCGAGCCCAGGGATCATGTCCATGATCTGGCTCAACGGGCCCATCTTCTTGATTTTCTGGAGCTGATCGAGGAAGTCCTCGAGATCGAACTGGCCCTTCATCATCCTGTTTTGCAGGCGTTCGGCGTCCTTCTCGTCTGTTTGTTCCTGGGCACGCTCGATGAGCGACAGCACATCGCCCATCCCAAGGATGCGGCCGGCGAGCCGATCGGGATGGAATGGTTCCAGGGCGTCGAGTTTCTCGCCGGTGCCAATGAACTTGATCGGCACACCGGTCACGGCCCTGATCGAAAGGGCGGCACCGCCCCGGGCATCGCCATCCATCTTGGTCAGTACAAGTCCTGTGACATCGAGCCGGGCGTTGAACTCTTGGGCGACGCCCACCGCTTCCTGACCGGTCATGGCGTCGGCGACGAGCAGGATTTCGCTCGGCCCCACCGCCTGCTTGATATCGACCAGCTCCTGCATCAGCGCCTGATCGATCTGGAGGCGCCCGGCGGTGTCGATAATTACCGGGTTGAAGCCTCGGTCCGTGGCGAAGGCAATCGCATTGCGGGCAATGTCGACCGGATTCGACGTCGTACCCTCTTCATAGACCGGGACGTTGACCTGCTTGCCGAGCGTTTGCAGCTGGGCGATCGCGGCCGGGCGATAGACATCGGCTGCAACCATGAGCGGGTTTCGGCCCTGCTTGCGAAGATGCACTGCCAACTTGCCGCTGTGGGTTGTTTTACCTGCACCGTTGAGCCCGACCATGAGGATGATCTGGGGAGGGCTGAGTGGAGCGTTGAGGGGAACCTGGTCGGCCCCGAGGACGGTTATCAACTCTTCATTGACAATGCCGATCACGGTTTGGGCGGGTGTTAGCGAGCGAAGGACGTCCTGCCCAACGGCCCGTTCCCGGACGGTCACCACGAAATCCTTGACGACCTTGAAGTTGACGTCGGCTTCAAGAAGCGCGCGCCGGACCTCGCGCATGGCGGCGTCAACATCCGCTTCGGTCAGGCGGCCTTTACGGTTGAGCTTGCCAAATGTTTCGTTGAGGCGATCGGAAAGTGTCTCAAACATCTGCTAGAAGCCCTCACCCTCGCCGAAGAAGAGTGAATCGACATACGTATCGGGTTTGAAGTCGGCCATGTCGATGGCTCGTTCACCGGTGCCGATGTATGAGATCGGGGTACCCAGCTCCTTGGCGACCGAGAACGCAATCCCGCCCCGGGCCGTCGAATCCAGCTTGGAGATCATGATGTCGGTGACCTCGACAGACTTGGAGAACTCGTTGGCCTGGACGAGGCCGTTCTGGCCGGTGGTGGCATCGATCACGAGCAAGACTTCCTGCGGCGCCTCGGGCACATGCTTTTGCATGATCTTGCGCAGCTTGTGCAGCTCCGCCATCAGGTTGTGCTTGGTGTGCAGCCGGCCCGCGGTGTCGACGATCAGGACATCAACATTGCGATTGTGGGCAGCCACCATCGCGTCGAACACGACGGCGCCGGGATCGGCGCCTTGCTGATGGGCGATGACCGGGCAGTCGAGCCGTTCGCCCCAGACCTTGAGCTGGTCGATGGCAGCGGCCCGGAACGTGTCTCCCGCCGCCAGCATAACGGTTCGCCCGAAGCTTTTGTGATACTCGGCAAGCTTGGCGATCGACGTTGTCTTGCCTGTGCCGTTGACCCCGGTCACCAGGATGACGAACGGCACTCCCCGTTGCAGGATCTTGACCTTGCGGTTGCGCGTTGCAAGTTCGAGCAGCTGGATCATCTCAAGCCGGAGCACTTCCCGGGCGTCGGCCGGGTTGACGATCCGTTCGTCGGTGATTCGCTGCTGGAGTTCCTTGACCAGTCGCTGGCTAACATCCCAGCCAACATCCGCCTGGATCAGCAGCATTTCGAGATCTTCGAAGAGTTCGTCATCGATTTCGGAGCGATCGAAAAGTCGGGTTATCTCGAGAAATACGCCCTTGCGCGTCTTTTCGAGGCCCTTCTCGATCTGCACATCCGGTTCGGCTTGGCGCCGAAACAGTTTTCTGAGCACCAGGGAATGTCCTTACTGGCACGCCTGCCTGGCGTGAAATCGTGTGTCGTGGGGGAAGTTGCCGGCTGACGACCGTGGATTGCGGGAAGAATCGGGGTGGATACGCAATTGCCGGGCACGCCTGCCGCAACCGCAAGTATATCACCGGCCCTGGTGTTGCCGATTCATTATGGCTGCGCCAGATGCGCCCTCATTTGGTAGGATCACCGACAGAAGTGGTCACTCCCCAGCGGGACATCCTGGAAAGCGATTTATGCGCCGGTCCGAACTTGCCCTTGCGGTGTATCTTCCCACAGCACTCCTGGCAATGGGCCAGGGATTGCTCCTGGCCACGCTTCCGTTCTATGCAACGGAGCTCGGGGTCGGACTGACCATGGTCAGCGTCATCGTTTCCGCCGCGGCTATCGGAACGTTGGTCACCGACGTGCCAGCGGGAGCGCTGCTCTATCGAATCGGCCTGCGGCGCGCCATGTTGATCGGTTCGGCGCTGGTCGTGATTGGCACGATCAGTCTTGCCTTACCCCTCTCGGCGGGAATGGTGGTGGGATTCCGGCTGCTCGCTGGGGTCGGCACGGCGATGTGGGGTTTGTCGCGCCACGCGTTCATTACCCAGAACGCAGATCCTGCCAACCGGGGCCGGTCGATCGCGGTCTTCGGAGGCATCAACCGGATCGGCATGTTCGGCGGTCCTGCCATTGGCGGACTCGTAGCGACAGCGGCCAGCACCAGTGCATCGTTCCTGGTGGCGGGGCTCATGGGGTTGTTGGCCTTCGTTGCGGCGGTCGCCTTTATTCCAAGAGAGAAGGCGGCCCCTGCCTTGCCCCGGGGATCCGGACGAAAGCGATGGGATGTTGTCCGGCAAACACTGCAAACCAATTCAGGCGACCTGACGGCCGCGGCGGTGGCCCAGCTTTTCGCCCAGATGATCCGGCAGGGGCGTCAACTCCTGATCCCGCTAGTCGGAGCGACCGTGCTCGATCTCAACCCGGCCCAGGTCGGTCTGGTGATGACCGCGTCGGCGGTGTTGGACATGTCGATGTTCATCCCGGCGGGGGTGCTGATGGACCGCTACGGAAGGAAATTCGCCTCCGTGCCGAGTTTTGCGCTGATGGCCGTCGGGATCGGGATGGTGCCATTTGCCGGAAGTTTCGTTGGGCTCCTGATTGCGGCTCTGGTGATTGGCTTGGGAAACGGATTGGGTTCGGGCACGATGATGACGCTCGGCGCCGACCTCGCGCCGGAGGGAGCAACCGGCGAGTTCCTCGGGATCTGGCGGTTGATCGGCGATGTGGGCATGGTGGCAGGACCGCTCGCCGTGGGACTGGTCGCCACCTGGCTGGGCCTGACCGGAAGCGCCATCGTGCTCATGATCGCCGGATTCCTGGCGTCCGGGATTTTGTTTTTCCTCGTCAAGGAAACGCGTATTGCTCCCGTGGTCCACGTATCGGGACCAATCGAGACGCCAGGTGATTGACCATGGTCTTTGATCCTGGCGCACCGCTGCCGGCCCGGCGGGCCGGGCGCAAGATCAGCGAGGGCGATCCCGACCTGATGCCGCGAGAGCGTCTGGAGCAGGAGGGTGCGGGTGTCCTCGCCGATCACGAACTCATTGCCATCCTGCTCCGAACCGGAACCGCAAACGAAGGTGTGCTCAGGCTCTCGGCCCGGCTACTCGAAGAGTATGGTGGCTTCATCGGGCTCCAGCGCCGCGACTATGCCGAGTTCCTGAGGATGGGTGGGCTCGGACCGGCGAAAGCGGCAACGCTCAAGGCGGCTCTGGAAATCGGCCGGCGCGTTGCCAAACTCCCGATCGAGGATCGCCCCGCTATCTCATCGCCCGAGGACGTCGTCAACCTGATTGGGTTCGAGATGGCGGCGCTGGAACAGGAACAGCTCCGCGTCGTGCTGCTGGACACCAAAAACAGGATTATCCGTAGTCCGATGGTGTATCAGGGCAGCGTGAACGAGGCATCGGTCCGGATCGGCGAACTTTTTCGCGAGGCGGTGCGGGTCAACGCAGTGAGCATCATCCTCGTGCACAACCATCCGTCCGGCGATCCGACGCCTTCGGGCGCTGATGTCGCATTGACCACCAATGTGGTCGCCGCTGGGAAGCTGCTCGATATCGCGGTCGTCGACCATCTCGTGATTGGGCAGGGCAAGCACGTGTCACTCAAACGGCTAGGTCTTGGATTCGCACGAACATAATCAGGATATCCGCGCCAAAGGAACGACCGCATGAAACACAGCAAGCTCGATTTCGGCATCATCGGATCGCTCGACCTCGACACGGTCAGGGCGATTGCCTCCAAAGCCGAGGAAATCGGCATCCACTCCTTGTGGGTAAACGACACGCCGGGGGGAGACTCGTTGGCGCGGCTCGAAGCAGCGGCCTCGGTGACATCGTCGTTGCACCTGGCAACGGGCGTAATTTCGGTCGACCGCAAACCGGCTGCCCAGATTCTCGAAGAGGTTGAACGACGCTCGTTACCGCTCGACCGGATCACGCTCGGCATCGGAAGTGCGGCGCCGCCAAGCCCCCTGCGCCGTATGGAGCAGAATCTGGCCACGTTGCGGGAGTCGTTGGATGCGCCAATCTTCGTCGGCTCGCTGGGCCCTAGAATGAGGCGACTGGGTGCGGAGCAGAGCAACGGCCTCCTCTTTAACTGGCTCACACCGGAATTTGCGCTCGAGACGACGAACGAGATGCGGACCCAGGCGAGGTCGGCCGGGAATGCACCGGTCGAATCCGCCACCTACGTGAGAACGGCGCTTGGCAATGATGCCCTTCCCCGCCTGGAGGAGGAAGCGGCGCGGTACGCAGCAATCTCATCCTACGCGGCGAACTTCCGGCGGCTCACCATCACGGCCCTGGAGACCGCGGTTCGAGGGCCATCCGCGGACGACATCGCGGCCGGGGTCTCTGCATTCGATGGCACCGTTGATCACGTCATCGTGCGGGCGATCACGCCTACGGACGATCTCGTTCACTACTTGCGGCTTCTGGAGGCAATCGCTCCACTCGCATAAAGCAAGCAGGATTGTCCAGTGGGCTGTGCGCAGGGAGTTAGCGTCGAGAGCGGGATCTCGCGTCCGTGCTGAGGGTGCCTTCGAGTTGAACCTGAAGTTCGACCTTTGGCATCGTGTCGAGCCAGTCGGAAACGTTTGGGTGCGGTTCACGGGCCATTGGCCACTCCTGGTGTCTTATCGGCCAGTGCTAAGTATGCACTGGGCCAGTGAGAGGCTGGGCGGCATGGTACAATCTGGCACTGCTGAGGGGCGACTTTCGAACCATTTTTGCATTGCCGCCTTGAGCCCCCATCCGCCCCCTCCGATCGCGCACCAGAGGAATACCGATTGCCAAAACAGGTAGGAATCGATCTTGGAACGGCCAATGTGCTGGTCTTCCTTCGAGGGCGCGGCATCGTGATCAACGAGCCGTCGGTCGTTGCCATTTCAGCCAAGGATGGCAAAGTTAAAGCTGTGGGCCTGGAAGCGCGTAACATGCTTGGCCGTGAGCCGCGAGACACCATCGAAGTGGTCCGTCCCATGCGCGACGGAGTCATTGCCGACTATATCGTCACCCAGAAAATGCTCGAGTATTTCATCAACAAGGCGTGCGGTCGCTTTTCGCTCATCCGGCCGGACGTAATGATCTGCGTGCCCGCCGGAGTGACTGGTGTTGAACGCCGGGCGGTGCGAGACGCTGCACTCAATGGAGGGGCGCGCCGCGCCTACCTCATTAGTGAACCGCTGGCGGCGGCGATTGGCGCCCGGATCCCGGTCGCCGACCCTTCCGGTAACATGATTATTGATATCGGCGGCGGCACGACCGAAGTCGCGGTCATCTCGCTCAACGGCATCGTGGTCGCCAGGTCGTTGCGTGTCGGCGGCAACCGATTCGATGAAGCAATCAGCAGTTACATCAAGCGCAAATACAACCTCCGGATTGGCGAGCGCACGGCCGAGGAGGTCAAGATCGCGATCGGCAGCGCCATGCCGCTCGAGGAAGACCGAATCATGGAAGTTCGCGGCCGAGACGAAGTGGCAGGGTTGCCGCGAACTATCCAGATTCATTCAAACGAAATAACCGACGCCATCACCGAGCCGCTGGAAGCTATCATTGGTGCTGTCCGGGCAGTGCTCGAAGAAACACCGCCGGAGCTCTCTTCGGATATCATCGACAAGGGAATGATCCTGACGGGTGGCGGAGCAATGCTGCGGCATCTTCCGGATCTGCTGACCGAGGTCACCGGTGTGCCGTGCTACGTCGCCGACGATCCACTGTCGTGCGTGGCGATCGGGACGGGCCTGGCGCTTGAGCATATGGATATTTTGCGGGATAGTCTCGAAGAGCCATAGCGCAGGGTCCAAATCGACGTGCGTTCCGTTGCCAGGGCTCTGGAACGCTTGAAAGCGATAACTATCGCTGACGCATTGGGGGAGAGCCAGATATGCAACGCAACCTCAACACGCCCGGCAGGCGATCTCGTTGGCTCTGCTGGAGCACACTCACCGTTGCGGCATTCGCGATGACGGCGTGCGGGCCATTGGGCGATGACGACAGCAATCCCACCGCCACAAGTGAAACCATCACCCAACCAACGTCAGCGGCCCCGAACGAGCCAGGAGGAACTCCTGGCGGCTTCGTCGTGCAGCCGGACGGTGATGCAGCCACCCCGGAGATGAGCGGTTCCACACCAGCCATCAACAACCCAGTCAGTCCTCAAGGGACACCCGACGAGCCGTTCACCGTCATCGTCGGGACACCGAACGCACCAGATGCGGCGGTCGCAAATGGCGGTCAGGCCGCGACGCCCATGGCGACAGCCGCCGCCGTATTCGTCGGATCCGATGGAACCTCCGGTGCGACTCCAGATCCAGAAACCGGTTCCGTGGCGGATCCGGGGACTCCTCAATCGGGCAATCCACCGGCCGACGATTCGTTGCTCGTGACCGATGGCGCCACTCCCGCCGCGGACGCGACGACCGAGGCCGTTGTGCTGACGGACCTGGAACCCGTCACCGTTGCCGGTTGCGAGCCAGAAACTGTCCCGCCGTTGGAAGGTGCTTCGCTGGAATTCATCACGGTTACCGATGTTAACTTCCGCACTGGACCAGGGGCTGACTGCGACACGATTGGGACTGGACCTATAGGCACCAATGTTCCCGTGACGGTGCTTAGTGGACCGGTGGTCCGCGAAGATGACGACCAGTTCGAATGGGTGCAGGTGCAGATCCTCGACCAGACCGGTTGGGTGGTGATCGACGTCCTTGAACCCGCTCAGTAGACATCGAACACGTTAGATCGGGCCGTCTGGGGAATGCCTGGGCGGTCCTTTTTCGTGAGGGCCGTCGCCATTATTGATTCGACGGTTGGTACCATACGAACTTCAACGGCGCGGCACTCCCAAATCATGGGCTTACTGGCAGGACAGCGCAGCTATGATCTTCCCACGCGAAAGTGGCATTTTGCTTCACCCAACATCCTTACCCGGCCCTCACGGGATTGGTGATTTTGGCGCAGCCGCGTTCCGGTTCGTCGATTGGTTGGCTGATGCGGGCCAAACCCTATGGCAAATCATGCCACTCGGACCAACCGGCTATGGTGACTCGCCATATTCCTCGCCATCGGCGTTCGCTGGCAATCCCTTACTGGTTTCCCTGACGTGGTTGCAGGGCGATGGCTTACTGGACGAGCGCGACCTGTACGACGCCCCCGACTTTGCTCAGGACCGGGTCGACTTTGGGAGGGTCGTCGAGTTCAAGGATAGAATCCTTCGCAGGTCATTCCAGCAATTCCTTGGAAGCGAAGGTGATCGGCAACGCCACGCCTTCACCGCGTTCTGCGCCGATGAGCGCTGGTGGCTCGAGGACTACGCGGTGTTCATGGCGATCAAGCGTTCGAACGAGATGCAGGGGTGGCAGGACTGGGACGAGCCGATGCGGATCCGTGGCGATGCTGCCATTGCAGACGTGGGGGTTGAACTCGCGGACGAGATCGCCTTCATCCGCTACGTGCAATTCCAGTTCCAGCGCCAATGGCTTGAACTTCGGGCCTACGCAAACGCTCGGGGAATCCGGATCATTGGGGACATACCGATTTTTGTTGCCGAGGACAGCTCCGACGTCTGGGCGAACCAATCGCAATTCAAAATTGATGTTGAGGGGCGGGCGGAGGCAGTAGCCGGGGTACCGCCAGACCCATTCTCGGCCAACGGGCAAATCTGGGGCAATCCGCTCTACGACTGGCAAACCATGCGTGAGAATGACTTCCTCTGGTGGCGGCAGCGAATCCTGCGCACAATCCAGCTGGTGGACATCGTGCGGATCGACCACTTCCGTGCGTTTGGCGCCGCGTGGGTTGTGCCAGCCGGTTCGGAAACCGCCGCCACGGGCCATTGGGAGCGCACACCCGGTGGTGAGGTGTTCGCCGCCATCCGACGGCACGTCGGCGACGTGCCGGTGATCATCGAAGATCTTGGGGTTATCACACCGGATGTGATCTCCCTGCGGGAAATCCTCGGCTTTCCCGGCATGAACGTGCTCCAGTTCGCGTTCGAAAACGATCCATCCAACGTGTACCTGCCCCACAACTACCGGCGGGATTCAGTGGTGTACACCGCAACGCACGACAATCAGACTACGGTAGGCTGGTTCAGTTCTCGATCTGACAGTGAACGGGAGGCGATCCAGCGCTACATCGGCCGCGACGGCGCAGATATCGCCTGGGACCTGATCCGGCTCGCACTTTCGAGCGTGGCCGACACCGCCATCCTGGCCATGCAGGACGTGCTGAGACTGGGTGACGAGGCACGCATGAATGTCCCAGGGCAGGCGCTTGGCAACTGGTCGTGGCGGTGTGAGACTCACCAGTTCACTCCGGAACTGGCCGGCGGATTGAGGGATATGACCCGGCTGTATGGGCGGGCGGCGGACAATGGGGTCAGGCGGAGCCCAAACCCATGGGACTACACTATTCCTGACGGTGCCCACCAGGCGCATCAACCCTGACCTGATTTCGGATCTACGACGTATCGCCGATGCCAATCACGACCCCACGCCATGTAATGGAGCCCCATATGACGACCGCCGCTGGCGCATTCACCTTCGTTCTCCACAGCCATCTGCCATACGCTCGCCAGGCCGGAATGTGGCCCCATGGCGAAGAGTGGGTGCATGAGGCGATTGCGGAGACCTACGTCCCCCTTTTGAATGCGCTGTACGACCTGGCGGAAGAAGGGGTTAACTACCGGATCACGATCAGCGTCACCCCGATCCTTGGCGAACAGCTGGCTGACCCCCTGATCAAGGAGCATTTCCTTACCTATGCGGAGGAGCGTGCCGCCTGGGCGGCCGCCGATATCGGACGGTTCGAGGACGCTAAAGAACCCGACATGAAGGCGCTGGCGATCCACTACCACCACTGGTACTCGCGCATGCTCTCATCGTTCCGCGACCGATTCAATTCGGACATCCTTGGTGCCCTTCGCAAGCTTCAAGACGATGGATACGTTGAAATTTCGACGAGTGCCGCCACGCACGGATACCTTCCGCTGCTCGCTCGTGACTCGTCCATCTTCGCTCAGCTGGAGACGGGGGTCCGCGCCTTCGAACAACACTTCGGCCGTAAGCCGAAGGCGATCTGGCTTCCAGAGTGCGCCTACCGGCCGTCGTACTGGGATGATACCGACGGTGAGCATGTCGACCGGCCCGGGATCGAATCATTCCTCGCGGCCCAGGGCATCCGCGTGTTTTTCACCGAGACACACTCGGTTGAGGGCGGAAATCCCGTCGGCAAAGCTGCCGGCGAGGCAATCGGAATCTACGGGGCGGTCGCTCGCCGCTACACACTCGAACTCACACCATCGGAACAGGAAGAGCCGGGCACTACGTACAAGGCTTACTGGGTCGGAGACGCAGCCGGCGATGTGGCCGTGCTTGGCCGGAATAGCCGAACCGGGCAGCAGGTGTGGTCTGGGGACTTTGGCTATCCAGGTGACCTGTGGTATCGCGAATTCCACCGCAAGGATGGCGTGTCCGGGATGCAGTATTGGCGAATTGGCGGGCCCGGACTCGATCTAGGCAGCAAGCCAACGTATGATCCCAACCGGGCACTGGAGCGAACGGCGGACCATGCCCGCCACTTCGCCAGCCTGGTTGAGGAACTGTTGCAGGGATACCGGGACTCGACAGGTGAGTACGGTATCATCGCGTCCAACTATGACACGGAGCTGTTCGGGCACTGGTGGTTCGAGGGCGTTGACTGGATCAAGGAAGTGCTGCGGTTTCTCGCAGCATCGGAAACTGTGGATCTGACGACGGCATCGACGTTTATCGAAGAGCACAATCCCGATCGGGTAATGGCGCTCCCCGAATCCAGTTGGGGTTCCGGGGGCAATCACTTCACGTGGATGAACGCGGAAACGGAATGGATGTGGCCAATCATCCATGCCGCCGAGCGACGGATGGAAACCCTCGTCGCAGACAATCCCGATGCTTCGGGCACCCAGGCGGAGGTGCTCAATCAGGCCGCACGGGAGCTCCTGCTGCTGCAGAGCAGCGACTGGCCGTTTCTCGTCACGACCGGCCAGGCCAAGGACTACGCATCGCAGCGATTCACCGAGCATGTCGATCGATTCGAAGCGCTGGCCGAGATCGCTGAGCGGAGCAGTGAGCTAACTCCAGAAGAATCGGACATGCTGGCCGCCCTCGCCGAGCGTGACAACCCGTTCCCTTCGATTGACTACCGATCCTTCAGCGAGCGCCAGGGCCGAGCCGCGCGCTGATCCCCACATCGGGATACTCACTTGCCGGAAACATTGGTAGCGGCAGTCTCGAGCTTGCGAGAGATCATCGGTGCCCAATTCCGGATCGAGATGAACGCGATCGCTACCAGAGATGTACGACTGTGTAGCGGAAGTCCGTATGACCGGGATGCTGGTCGAATCTGTCGTCCGCCCGAGCGGATAACCCGGGCTCATCCGGCATTTCGTCCCCGGACGACGACGTCGGCGTCGAAGCGGACGGGGATCCGGCCCGACCAGGGGCCCTGCCGGGTCCCCTGCAACCATGGTTTTTGCAGGTAGCGCTGGACCCAATGGCCGAGTGGGACGTAGACGACGTTGTCCAACACCAGTTGTTCAGCCTGCCGGTGGGCATCATTTCGCGCGTTCTGATCGGTGGTCCCGTTCGCAACGGTGATGTGTTCCTCAAACTCGGCCGCGGCATTGCCGGGTGACTGTTCTTCAACGCCCTCCAGCTCAGGTGACCAGTTGAACCACCCGACCATGTACGGCGAACCGGGCGATCCAATGGTTTCCACAAGCGCCGCGGTGTCGGTGACCGTCCACCACCAGACGATATCGAATTGACGCCCCCCGTTATCTCCCTGCACCGCGGCGATCTGGTCGGCGGTCAACGTTGCATCATGGCGAATTACCAGACCAGAGTTTTCCGAAA
>JALZMD010000403.1 GCA_030858375.1 Chloroflexota bacterium | reverse complement strand
GCGCGCCCGATCTCGTTGCCGGTACGCAGCAGGACTAGATCGTAATTCCGGTGACGAACTCCGGAAACGTGCTGGTCAAGCCGAGCGGCGAACTCACACTTGAGGACGAAGCTGGTGAGATCGTGCTCAGCGCCCCGATTGCCATGGGCTCGGTGTACGCAGGCACCACGGCGCCGCTGGCCGTGGGGATTACCGCCAGCGTTCCTCAAGGTGAGTACACCATTGACCATCGTCGACGCCGGGGAAGCGACGACTGACTTCTCGGTAGTGGGCGATATCACGCTCTCGCCTGACGCAGGCAGTCCCGTGTTCGCTGACGTTGTGGTTCAAATCACGAATGAAGGCGAGCCAGTTGCCAGTGCCGAGGTGATCCTGGAAGTGTCCAGGGACGGCGAATTGGTCGAAACGTTCCCCCTGACGTCGATCTTGGCGCTGCCCCAGGGTGAGACGTCCGTGACCCAGCGCTACGTTCGACCAACGGGCTGGGAACCAGGATTCTGGAGCTTCGTCGTCCTGCTCAACGTGGTGGATGCAACGACTGGCACCGCGATTACCGTCGCGACGCTCGACACGATCCCGCCGGTGGAGGTTGGACCGTAGTCTTCAGCCAGCCAATGCCTGGGTCATGACGTTCGTGACGCGGCAACCAACAGACGCACGATACGCACCAACGCGGAGCAGGCCCGGCGGTAGTAGCCGGCAGGCCTGCCCCGGATCCCGTCGCGGCTGTGTCCACACCTGGGTGACGATCTCACCTATTGGCACAAGATGTCAGATGTCAGACGACCCCAGACGATAAGACGTTTCAATCGCCCACCGCTCCGCGAAATCGATAATGATGTCGCAGACCGGGTCCTTGACGTCGTAATACGTGTCGATATCTTCCGGATCCCTGCGCGCCAGGGCATCCTTGATCTGGCCGTAGGCGGCGGCGGTCGCAGGATTCACCCGCAGGGCATCCCGGAACAGGAGCGGATATCGCTGGTTGGCACGGCCCTCTTGGCGAACGTGCAGGTGCGTCGGACGTTGGCCGGCGGGCGGCCGAAAATAGAGCTTTCGCCATTCGTCCAGCGAAGCCGGACCGCCTGGCGGAATGTGATCCCGCGTTATGCCGTCGACAGTGGTGTACCCAAGGATCGACAACCGCGGCGAGATGACGTCGGCATCCAACGCGCGAACCGTCACCTGGATATCGATGATGTCTTTCGCGGCCAGGCCGGGCACCGATGTCGATCCAATGTGATCGATCCGCAACGCCAGATCCGCAAGGACCGTCCGCAGTGCCTGGCCGATCGATCGGAACTCGGCTGGCCACCGGGGGTCATACGGGATGATCCGAATGCGAATGGTGTTCGACACCGTGCTGCCTCTCTCGCTCAGCCACCGTTTTTCGACTTGACCCCCAGCACCCGGGCGTGTTGGGCGGTCGCTTCCTTGATGTGGCCATCCCAGTAGTCCCAGGGGTGGGCACCGGCGTGCTCGGCATAGTGATGATCGATACCGAGCCGCGTCAGGTGTTGGTCCAGATCCCGATTGTGCTGGATCAATTCGTCATCGACACCGCAATCGAAGGAGATGACCGGCGTGGCGCCGCCGGAGGCCCTGAGCCGGTTGGCCTGGCCAAACACGTCGGCGTCGTCGACACCGCCAACGTCGAGGAGATCAGCGGGGACGACATCGTGGATGTGGAAAGCGGATGAATGGGTCCAGATCGACGCGAAGCGATCCGGGTACTTCAGTCCCAGGCGCATCGCGCCATACCCGCCCATCGAGAGCCCGCCGATCGCCCACGGGCCATCGGAAACGTTGAAGTGCCGCTTCACATGCGCCGTGATGTCGGTCATGATCATGTCTTCGTAGCGCTGTCGGTAGAGGCGGCCCGCCGCCTTCCAGTTGAGGTAACCGGAACTGGCGCCATCCGGCAACACTACGGCGAAACCGAGATTGGCAACGTACCGTGTCAGGTTGGAACGATGGATCCAGCTCCAATGGTCATCGCCGAGGCCATGAAGCTGGATGAGTACCGGGTACGGCCCGTCGACCTCGTCGGGCAGGATGACGTTGTAAGACACCTGACGCCCCATCGCTTCGCTGCGAAACTGGACTGTTACAACCGCCATCCTCGTTCTCCTCGCCGATCGCTTCGTCCGCAAACTCAGGTTGGCATCGTCGCACAGCGCCGCCCGATCCGGTAGCGTTCACGGCGACCTACGCTGGCGACAAGCGACCAATCCTGGACTTTTTCGTCCACGCCAAGTGGTCCATCCGGCAAGTCTATGCAGCCAAGGGTAGGCGAGCGATGCCCGGCTGTCGCGTGCTCGGGCGACGCTTCCTGCTGCCCCAGACGAAGGGGTGGCGATGGGCGTTCCAGTACCCGGTGGCCGCCGCGACGGCGGCGCAGAACTCCGCCCACGAATAGAAGCGGCGTCCTTTCAGGGCCAGCGAGCGCTGGATCTTCCACCACGGCTCAATCAGGTTGATGTACGCCGCGGAGGTTGGCTGGAAGACGACCTCCCAGCGCGGATGGTCCAGGCTCCAGAGCAGGACATCGGCGGTCCGGTGAGTACTGAGATTGTCGAGGACGGCATAGACCCGCGCCACGTCATGATCGACCCAGGCCTCAACCTGATCCAGGAAGTCGATCCAGCTCGCCGTCGTCCGACCAGCGT
>JALZMD010000360.1 GCA_030858375.1 Chloroflexota bacterium | reverse complement strand
ACAAGGTCACCTTCGGAAAGCTCCATCTGCTCACCGATCTGCACCATCGTCGAACCGTGCGACCAGGCCAGTGCCGCGCCGTAGAAACTGGGATTATGCCCTTCCGAGATGAACAACTTGAGGTCGCGTTCTTCGCTCAGGATGTCGTGTTCCAGCTCTTCGAGCCGGCGGCGGGCCAGGACCAGCCGTTCCGGCAATGTGAAGTGGTTGGCGTAGCGATACTCCCGGTCGAAACTGAACCACGAAAAGAGTTCTGCCAGCTCCTCGGGACTAAGCGGATCGAGCGTCCCGCGGTCGATCAACTCACACAGGATCAACCCGTCATTGTCGAAGATATCGGCCAGCATGTCCGCCTTTTCAGTTGGATAGCCCTGGCGAAGGTAGCCGAACCGGGAAAGCACGTCTCGGATGCCACGAATGACGTTGCGGATACGGATGTCTTCGGCTTCGATCTCTCGTTCGAGCACGTCTGACAGCCCATTCCGCTCCTGTTCCAGATTTTCTCGCCGTCGCAGGAATGCCTGGTGTTGTTTCCGGCTGGCGGTCTCCGCAAAGGGGTGGTTAACCTTATCCGCCTGCAGCGCACGAATGTCGTCGTTGATGGCATCCCGCTCGACCTTGAGGCCGGCACGTTTGACGTCGTGCGCCTCGCGCTCGCGTGACCGGTATTCCCCGGCCATCGCATCGAGGTCCGGCAGGTTGAACGCACCTATCTGCTCGAAGATCGCGTCGAGCTCGTCCACGGATACCAGGGATTCCGGGGCCACGTTGGCGTCAATCGGCTCAACGAGTGCCTTAGGAATCGTGACCGCCAGGTCATCCGGCAGGTAGTCGATCATGCGATATTCGGCTAGTGTGTGAAGCTCACGATCGCGGGCACTGAGGAAGATACCGATTCCGCCCTCGGTCCCGCGGCCGACGAACGTTGCCCAGCCAAAATCGCGCGTGTGGACCACCGTGCCAGCGGCGGCAAACCGGAACGCCCTGCGTAATGCCTGGCGGCCCGGCTCCGTCCAGGGCGTTCCCGCTCGCGTCTGCAGGTGTAGGTCCGCCAGGTCCTGGTCGATCTTCCGCTGTGCCGACCGGGCTGTTTGCAAGCGGCGATCGATACTTCGGAACTCCTCGAAAGATTCGTCGAGGCTCTGGATTTCCACCTGGCGGCCCTGGACGAGGCCCGCGAGTTCACTTTCGATATCGAGGATATCGTTCTCGATCAGGCGAATCCGCTGGCTTGTCTGGTATTGGGCAAGGCTGCGGCGGAGCATCTGGCGAACACGTTCGCCGTGCGGTGGATCCCACAGGTTCAGCACCGTGTTGTACCGAATGGCGAACGCCGAGCGAACCGGGTGCAGCGGTCCGGTCGCTATTGCCAGCGCCTCCTTGAATGGGACCCATGGCGAGTAGGGAACGACGACGTGCCCGAATTTGTCCATACCCCGGCGCCCCGCGCGGCCGGACATTTGCTGGAACTCGTTGGGAATAAGTGGCCGCCGCCGCCGGCCGTCCCACTTGCTCATCCGCCCAATCACGACCGTACGAGCCGGCATGTTGACGCCCAGTGCCAGCGTGTCGGTCGCGAACACCACCTGCATCAGCCCCCGGCTGAACAGCACTTCGACAAGTTGCTTGAGGACCGGCAAGAGACCCGCGTGATGGAATCCAATGCCGTGCCGGGCCAGACGGCTGATGACCTGGACTTGCTCCAGTTCGCGGTCTTCCGGACGCAAGCTGTTGTGGTACGTCCTCAGGATCAGTTCGATTTGCTCGCGCTGGGTCGGGTTCACCAGGTCGGGAATCATGAGGGCCAGCTGTTCGGCAAACGCCTGGCAATCGTTGCGGCTGAACAGGAAGTAGATTGCCGGAAGCAGCTTCACGCTGGCCAGTGCGTCGATGATTTCGCGCGGCTGCGGCTCGTCCATCGCCCGGGCATCGCGGCCCGAGGGCCGGCCGCGGTTCGGGCGGCCAGGTTGACGCCGGAGTTCGCCGCCAACCTTCGAGAAATCCTTGATCGTGCGTCCGAGGTGATCGATGACCATCGTGAGCGATTCGTCGTGGTAGTAGTAGAGCGCCAATGGGACCGGACGCTCGTTGTGGGTGATCAGCCTGATCTGGCGATGGGTCCGCCCGATCCAGCCCGCGATTTCGCCAGCGTTCGTGACGGTCGCGGAAAGGCAGATGAGCTGGATGTGTTCGGGACACAAGATGATCGACTCTTCCCAGGTCGTTCCGCGGTCGGGATCGGCAAGGTAGTGGATCTCGTCGAAGATGATGCACTCGACATCGTCGAGTTCCCAGGGACTTTGCAAGAGCATGTTTCGCAGGATTTCCGTGGTCATCACAAGGATCCGGGCGTGGCGGTTTTCCGACACATCACCGGTCAGGAGCCCGACTTCATCTCCATATAACTGGCGGAGATCGCGGAACTTCTGGTTCGAAAGCGCCTTGATCGGCGCCGTGTAAAAGACCCGCCCCGTGCGCCGAAAGGCATCGTAGATGCCGAATTCGGCAACTACGGTCTTGCCGGAACCAGTCGGCGCCGCGACCATCACCGAGTCACCTTGCAAGAGCGTCCGGATTGCCTGCCGCTGGAACTCGTCCAGGGGGAAGGGGTAGTGCACCGCGAATTGCTCGATTGCGGCGGCCATCGACCGATCGCTCAGCGCATTGCCCTCGCTGTTCCCTGACTCCAGGAGATGGGACAGTGGAGATGACTGGGCCTGTTGACGATCGCCGTCGGCCGAGGTGGGATAATCGTCAGAAGTAGCGTGGGACACTCGGCCAAGTCTCCAATGGGTGCGAGTATTGACACTCGACGATGCTTCACATGGTTTCCGCAGGGTGAACCATACCATCTGCCTTCGCCGCGTTTGCCGCCGGGACAGATGGTGGATGCTGAGCCTGGGGACGAATGGACGGTCAACGCGAGTGTGTCTGGTGTGGCGAGGAGTCCCAATCCGTGGGTGAAGCCGGCTTGAGCGTCCGTGATATTGGCGAGTTCGACCTCATAGATCGGCTGACGGCGATGTTGCCATGTGCCGCTCGGGCTTCGGGTGAGTCAGGGTTGGGTATCGGCGATGACGCCGCAATCTGGAATCCGGCTGCCGGCCGCGCGATCGTGATCACGACCGATGCGCTAATTGAGCACGTGCATTTCCGGTTGGACTGGACCGACTGGACGAGCCTTGGCCACAAGATGCTGGCGGTGAATATTTCCGATATCGCGGCGATGGGAGCACGTCCGTGCATCGCGACCATCGTCCTTGGCCTGACTGGAAAGGAGCTCGTAGCCGACGTCGAGTCGCTCTACCATGGGTTGGGCTCACTCGCTGCAATTCACAACGTCGTGATTGCCGGTGGCGACGTGGTCCGCGTTCCCAACGATGTCACGCTGAGCGTCACGTTGCTGGGCGGCGTGCGGCCGGGCCATGCGATGACACGCACTGGCGCTCGGCCGGGCGACCTGATTGTGGTCAGCGGAACGCTGGGGGCCAGTGCGGCAGGCATGGCGATCCTTGAACGAGAGGTGGATCCCGGAACCACCGGTCCGCTCCTGATCGCCGCCCACCTGCGTCCGAACCCGCGTGTCGCGCTCGGACTCATGCTAAATGACCATGGCGCGACAGCTGCTATGGATTTAAGCGACGGTCTGTTGGGCGATCTGCCGAAGATCCTCAAGGCGAGCGGCGTATCCGCTGAGATCGAAATTGACCAGGTCCCCATCGCTCCTGCCGTGCGCGCATTGTTTCCCGATGAGTTCGAAAAGTTCGCGTTGCGTGGAGGCGAAGACTACGAGCTGCTGCTCACCGTCCCTCATGACCGTTTCGAGGAGTTGCACGCTGGGGCCGTTACGCTCGGCGCAACGCTGAAGTCGATTGGTCGCATCGTGCCTGCGGATCCCGAA
>JALZMD010000356.1 GCA_030858375.1 Chloroflexota bacterium | reverse complement strand
CCCACAACCGCAATTGCGTGGTAGTACGCATGGCCTGGTTTCTCAACGTTGACGAAACGCGTGGTCCCCCGGATGTGCGGACCTGTCGAAACGTCCATCCTGCAGAGGTAGCCAACGCCACCATGCGGTACGCGGTGGTTTCGGACAGGAAGGTGTTTCACAATGCCAGTTTCCGTGCACAGCAGGGTCGTCGTTTGTTTTCTCGTCATGTTCGGTTTCCTCTTCAACGGCATCGCCAGTTCCGGTTCAGCGCAACCAGCATCGGTTCTGCCCGTTCTCAGCAACGCGGTCACCAGCGCCGTCACTCCCGGCACGATCATGGTGCGCGGCGGCAATTTCTCACCTGGCGGACTGGTTTACATCGCGCTGTACGATCAATGGGGCGCAACGCTTCACGAAACGCGCTGGGTGACCGCCAGCACCACGGTCTACGGTCCCAGCGGCAGCCAGGACCCAGCCCAGGGATTCATCGCCGGCGGCGGCATCGGCGAATGGTTCGAACAGATCCGGCTGACGGTCTACGGTCCTAACGGGAGCCAGGATCCGGCTCAGGGGTACATTGCGGGAGACGTCGGGTCCAGAGCAAGCACAGATGCCAGCGAGGCGGTTTACGGCCCCAATGGCAGCCAGGATCCGGCTCAGGGCTTCGTTCCCGGAACCACTGGCGCGGCAATCACCAGCGGGTGTGACACGCCCTTGATGGTGCGCGCCTTCGATCAGGCAACCGCATCCTGGAGCAACACACTGGATGTCGATCTCGGATGCTGATCGGGATTTCGAACACCGTCGATTGGCATCACCGCCCGATGCGACGTTCAGGCAATGAACCAGGCCGACCCAAGATCACGGGCTGGCCTGGTTCCGCAGATCATGACAATCTTCCAGCGTTATGTTGACACAGTTGGTTCGAGAGCGCATCATGATTCCGAATCCGTCATAGCTGATGTGGGAGCACGCAGATGCCGGCCGAATAATCCGTAGCCAGTCTTAGGGACCCGACGCCTCTTCGCCGGATATCTGCGGCCGATACGGTCCCTGGCTGGTCCAGCCCGCTCACGGAGTTCATCGGCCGCGCAGACGATATCGAGGCGGTAAGTGAACGTTGCCGGACCGACGGTGTCCGGCTGGTGACCATCACCGGACCGGGCGGCATCGGTAAAACCAGGTTGGCGATCGAAGTGGCCACGCGGATTGCAGACGCGTTTGATGACGGGGTCGTCTTCGTTTCGCTGGCGGCGCTCCGCGATCCCGACCTTGTGCCGGTCACCGTTGCCCAGGCGCTGGGAGTGCCCACCCTGGCCGGACAATCGCTCCACGAGCGATTGCGATCGTTTCTCCAGCACAAGCGGTTGCTCCTGATCATTGACAATATGGAGCACCTGCTGGCCGCCGGCCCACCCTTCGCCGAAATGCTCGCCCAGCATCCGGCACTTACGATCCTGTGTACCAGTCGCACGCGACTCGGTCTCTCCGGCGAACATCTGTTTGCGATCTCGTCGCTCGACCCAGTGGCGGCCAGCCAGCTGTTTGTGCAGCAAGCGAGGGCCCAGGATTCCCGCTTCGAACTCACGGCGTCAACCGTGCCAACCGTCGAAGAAATCTGCAACCGGCTGGACCGATTTCCCCTGGCAATCGAACTGGCGGCGGCCCGCGTCGCCACGTTGCCGCTCGACGCCATGCAGGAGCGGCTGGAGCGTCGCTTGCCGCTGCTCACGGGCGGACCCCGCGATGCGCCGGAGCGCCAACGCACGATGCGGGATACGATCGCCTGGAGCTACGGCCTGCTGCAAGAGGATGAGCAGGTTGCGTTCCAGCGTCTGTCGATCTGCGTCGGCGGCTTCACCCTCGGCGCCGCCGATGCGATCGTGCGGGACGGCGCCGACGCACTCGACATCGTGGAGTTGCTCGTGGCCAGCAGCCTGGTCATCGGCACCCGATCCGAATTCGGTGCGTTGCGTTTCACGATGCTCGAAACGGTCCGGGAGTACGGCCTGGATCGACTCGCGGCCCATGGCGAGGTGGCGACCGTCTCCGCCATTCACGCCGACTACTGCATCACCCTTACGGAAGGCGCCATTCCCCACTACGACGGTCCGGACCTCAAGAAGTTCAGCGACCTGGTCGAAACCGAGTTCGACAACATCCGGGCTGCCCTCTCGTGGTCCTTGGGTCTGCCCGATGCCGAACGGGCGGTCCGCCTGGCCGGCGCGATCTGGCGCAACTGGTGGGCCAGGGTTCCGCCAGGCGGCGAAGCATGGCATGAGGGGATCGCGGAAGGTACGGCTTGGCTGGAACGGGCCCTCACGCTCAGGCAAGGACTGCCCGTGGAACATGTCGCCGAGGCACTGATGGGTGCCGGGGAGTTCGCCGTGCTTCAGGGCAACCCGGAACGAGCCAGGGCCTATGGCCGCGAACTGCTCGAGCGCTCGAATGCGGAAGGGTATGGGTACGGCGCGTACTGGGCGCACCTCGTCGTCGGGAACGCGGCCCAATCGAATGGTGACCTCGCGCAGGCCACCGATTGCTACAAGGCAGCACTGGCGATTGCACCGACGATCCGGGATCCGGAGAACCATGCGGCCATGGCGCTCGTGAACCTGGGCGAGATTGCCACAGGCCAGGGCGAATATTCGCGGGCGGAACCGTGGCTGATCAAGGCGGCTGCGTTCGTCCGCGTCTGCGGCAATCCCTGAGTCGCCACCTATATCTACCACCAGCTTGGGCACGTGTATCGCCACCAGGGCCAGTACGCGAAAGCGGCCAGTGCGCTGGCCGAATGCCTCGCCTGCCTCGCCAAGGCAGGCGACATTGGCCGGATGAAAATCGCCTTTATGGAACTGGCGCACCTGGCGGTCGACATTGCCCGGCCAGCGACAGCGGTCCAATTCCTTGCCGCAGCCACCCGGATTCCTAACGCGCACTGGCCCGAGGGCGAGCTGGAAGGGGCGGTCGCGCCCCTGCGCGCGTCCCTTCCGGAGTCCCGCTTCACCATGGAGTGGGCGGCTGGCGAGCACATGTCCTGGGACGAGATCATCGTCCTCGTGAGCACGCTTGCAAGCGACGACGGTCTCGATGCATCGCACAACGTAGCCAAGGCTTCGACGGCACATGGATTGTCACCACGCGAGGTCGAAGTATTGCGACTCCTCGTGGACGGCCAGTCGAACCGGGCGATTGGGGAAACCCTGTCGATCAGCGAGCGGACGGTCGAAGCGCACGTCCAGCACATTCTCGCCAAGTTGAACCTGGAGTCGCGTACGGCGGCGGCCACGTATGCCATTCGGCAGGGTCTGGTGTAATCCGCGTTCGTCCTCAGTGAGTGGAACTACGCATGTCGACTCACAACGAGGCCCACGGGAAATGCGTGGATACCCGGATGCACCCGGATTTACGGTCCGCCATGCTGTCAGGGTGATCGCTGCCATTGGCGCCGTTTAGCCCACGGGGTGCGGCACGATCAACCACCAGCGAATGCCTTCCTTCGTGTATGCCCTCGATCGGAGGGCATTCGCTTCCCCTCCTTGCTGATCACTCAGTCGAAGACGGTTTCGAGATCCTCCGGGCTGTAGAAAACATAGTCCCCGACCTCGGACAGCTCTTCGGGACAGGCCTTGGCGACTGTGAGCTCGCCGCGCAGGACGAGGGCGAGTGCATGTTCCCGGTGGTCAAAATTCGGCACGGTCGATGCATCGATCCCCAGGAATGCGACATAGTCGATGTCCGCCTTGAACAACTGGGTAAGGCCATCGTGACCCGCCGCATATGGCGTGGGCACGCTCATCGCGTCCAGATCTTCAATAAGCGCCGCCCCGTCGTCGACGATCTCCTCAATGTCGGCACGGTCCATTTGCTGGATCCCGTCATAGTCGGGTGCAACCCAAAATCCGCCGAATGCGGGATGCGCATCCAGCGTCGCGAAGAGTTCGTCGACGTAATCGACCACGCCTTCGCACCCACCGGACGTGGACGTGGACGGATCCGTATGCGGGTCGTCGGTCCGGGGCGGTGTGGCTGGCTGCAGCGTGAAGCTGAGTACCAGGATCGACACCAGGCCCGATAATCCAATTCCATGGATCATGTCATCCCACTTTCTGCTGCACGCTTCAGGGTTTGCTGACTGGCCCAATTGTAGCCGATCAGGACCACCTCCTACACCGTCCGCGATCGACGCTTCGTCCCGGCCGCAAGACGTCCGGATGCATTACTATACATATGGAAGCATTACGGGCGGTCCCTTTCGGACCAGCCCCGGCTTCCATCTGGCGTATGCCGATTGGGCAAGCCACGTTGTTCCATTTGGGAGTTAATTGATGACGCAGATTCCTGACAGCCACATCGACCTGTTCGACCGGCCACTCCTGCTTGGCCTGGCCACGGTCCAGCCGGACGGTCAACCACAAGTGACACCGGTCTGGGGCGACGTCGAAGACGGCC
>JALZMD010000332.1 GCA_030858375.1 Chloroflexota bacterium | reverse complement strand
ACATTATGTACCGCTCGGCCGTGCACGGCCGCAAGGGCGAGGCGATGTTCGCGATCAGCGTGATCGATTGCGCACTCTGGGACCTGCGTGGTAAATGGGCCAACGCTCCCGTCTACCAGTTGCTCGGTGGTCCCATCCGCAAGGAGATCCCGGCCTACGCCAGCGCCCTCGGCTACTCGATCGAGCCGGAAAAGGCGTACAACCAGGCGAAGAAGTTCGCCGACGAGGGCTACAAGGCAACCAAGTGGTTCGTCCGCAACGGCCCGGCCGACGGTCACGACGGCATCCGCAAGAATGTCGAACTGATCCGGACTTTGCGCGAGGCGGTCGGCCCCGATGTCGAGATCATGATCGACGCCTGGATGAGCTGGGACGTGCCCTACACGGTGCGGATGTCCGAGCTGTTGCTGGAGTACCGCCCCTACTGGATCGAAGAGCCGGTGATGCCGGACAAGATCGATCAGTACGCCGAGATCCGCGAGCGGTCGCTGGTTCGGACGGCCGGTGGCGAGCACGAATACACCCGTTGGGGCATCAAGCAGCTCCTCGATGTCCGGGCGGTCGACTTCGTCCAGGCCGACACGTACTGGGCCGGCGGCATCTCCGAGCTCCAGAAGATCATCACGCTCGGCTCGGTCTACGACATCCCCGTGATCCCGCACGGGCACTCGACTCCGGCCAACGCTCACCTCAGCGCGGCGGCCCCGATCCTCAACGTGCCCTGGATCGAGTACCTCGTGAAGTGGAACGAGATCCACCAGCACTTTCTCAAGAACCCGCTCAAGCCGGTCAACGGCCTGATCACCGTCTCGGACCGCCCCGGCCTCGATATGGAACTCGACCCGGCGAAGTTCGAAACCGAGCGCTACCTCGACTTCTCGGACCTGTAGTAGGTCTTCATTCGGAAGCGGGCGGCCCGGTAGGTCGCCCGTTTCGGCTGCTGCAGGTTTCCGGACTCGTTGACACCTACACATATGTAACTACAATATTGGAGTTACATCGGAGATCCTGATGCGCTTCAAGTGGGATGAAACGAAGGCCGCCTCGAATGTTCGCAAGCATGGCGTCGATTTCGAGTTGGCCAGTGAAGTGTTTGGGGATTCACTCGCACGGACGGTACCGAACAGCGTTGTGTTGGGTGAAGAACGCTGGAATTCAATCGGACTGGTATCCGGCAGTTGATCTACGTGGGGTTTGCCAATTATCAATCAGGAGGGGAAGAAGTTGTCCGAATCATCTCTGCACGAAGGGCGACTCGTCAGGAGCGACGAGATTACAAGCGAGGAGCGTGAGCGCCGCATCGCCGAGTCACTGGAACGCCTCGACGCGATGTCTGAAAAGGATATTGACCTCAGTGACATGCCGGAGACCGATTTTTCGCAAGGCGAACGGGGCAAGTTCTTCCGGCCAATCAAGGACCAGGTGACGCTCAGACTCGACCGTGACGTGCTCAACTGGTTCAAACTTTCGCACGAGAGGTACCAGACCGCAATCAATGCCGCCCTGCGCGAACATATGGAGGGGCATCGCAAGACGTCGTGATTCGAACCGGGTGGGGAGAGAAGAATGGTGGCCGGCAAGCCGAACATCCTGTTCATCTGCACCGATCAGCAGCGATACGACGCGCTTGGCTGCTACGGAAATACGCACATCCAGACGCCGGTCATCGACGCGTTGGCGGGTGAAGGCGTGCTGTTCGAGCAGTGCTACGTCCAGAGTCCCGTCTGCGCGCCGTCCCGCGCCAGCCTGGTGACCGGTCAGTACCCCAGCGTCCATGGCTTGTGGGGCAACGGCGTCGCGCTGCCTCACCACGCCGCAATCTTCTCCCGGGCGCTGGCTGACGGTGGCTATGACTGCGGCACCATCGGCAAGATGCACCTCGCCGCCTGCTTCAATGGCCGTACCGAGCCGAGACCCGCAGACGACGGGTTCGGTTTCTATCGCTGGGCGCACGATCCCTCGCACTCGTCGCCCGAAAACGCCTACCACCGTTGGCTGGGCGAGCATCACCCGACTCTCCTGGACGAGGCGCGGGCGGGAGGGCCCCGCGTTCGTCACGCGGCCGCTGGCTTCGACACGATGCCGACGGAGGCTCATTACAGCCGTTGGGCAGCCGACACTGCAATCGAGTTCCTGGCCGGTGAACGGGAGGATGACGCGCCGTTCTTCCTGTGGGTAAACTTCTACGATCCACATCACCCGTTCGTGGCGCCGCAGGAGTATCTTGACCGCTTCGATCCTGATGACCTGCCCGACCCGTTCGGGTTCCCCGGCGAACTCGACACCAAGCCCGAGATCCAGCGCCAGGCTTCGGCCGAGAGCTACGCCGGCCACGCGCGCGGATTCTCGACCCACGATGCGAGCGAGATCAAGAGGATCATCGCCGCCTACTACGCGATGGTTTCGCTGGTCGATGATGAGGTCGGGCGGATCCTCGCGTGTCTCGATGCGCAGGGCCTCGCCGAGGACACGCTGGTCATCTTCACGAGTGACCACGGCGAAATGCTCGGTGATCACCAGCTCTTGCTCAAGGGGCCGATGCTCTACGAGCCGGCCGTTCGGGTACCGCTGATCATGCGCTGGCCGGGGCGGCTGCCTGAAGGCGAGCGGCGGGCCGACCTGGTGCAGTGGCTCGACCTGAACCCGACCTTCCTCGATGCCGCCGGCCTCGATCCGCTTCCGGGCAGCCAGGGTCAAAGCCTCCTCCCCCTGGCCCGCGGCGACACGGATGTCGAAGGGCGCGGCTGGGCGATTTGCGAATACCTCAACAGCGGGCACCCGTACGATCCGCCGGTCTTCCTGACCATGCTTCGCCACGACCGGTACAAGTTGATCGTCGAGCACGGCCCGCCAGCCACGACCCGGTCGCGCACTGGAGAGTTGTACAACCTGGAGACCGACCCCACTGAGTTGTGCAACCTCTGGGACGATCCCGCGTCAGTGGGGATTCGGATCGATCTCGAACGGATGCTGCTCGATGTGATGGTCGCCACCCGTGACCGTTCGCAGCCTCGCGAGGCATTCTGGTAGCGATCTATGAAGCCGGCAATGCCGCGGGGCGTTCGAGCGTACTTTCGATGGTGATGTGGCGGCCTTCGTCACTCGATTCGAGCGTGGCGTGCATGATGTCGAGCACGTGGTAGGCCAGATCGCCACTCGCCCGGGCCGGCGTCCCGTCCCGGATCGACCGCGCCAGGTCGGACACCCCGATGCCGCGGCTGTTGTCGGTGCAGCCATGCGTTAGGGACACATCTTCCCAGGTCGGTTCCGCGGTTGGGCTGACGGGTTCTTCGCCGGGGCGGCGGCCGACCGACAGTGGATCGCGTTGGGCCTTGTACGTCGCCGATTGCAGGAGCGAAATCGTCCCCCCAAAGGTGTTTGGATCGGACAGGCGAAGGGTGCCTTCCGATCCGTATACGGTGAGCACCGAGTGTGTGGTGTCGTAGAGGTCGAATGACGTCGTGATCGTGCCGATCGCGCCGGAGGCGAAGTCCAGCGTGGCGGCAATGTGCGTCGGCGTATTGACCTGGATCACCTCGCCCCGTTTCGGCTCGCTCGTGATGGTGCGCTCGGGGAAGCTGATTCCAGCGCTTGAGCCGACGCGAACGATCGGACCGAGCAGGCTGACCAACGCGGTCAGGTAATAGGGGCCCATGTCGAACATCGGACCCGCTC
>JALZMD010000302.1 GCA_030858375.1 Chloroflexota bacterium | reverse complement strand
GTCCATCCGGGTCGAGGAAAGAATTCCTCGCAAGCCTGCGATGACAAGCAGTTCTGAGGAGTATTGACGTGTCCACCAAACGAACGTATCAACCAAAGCGGATTCCCCGCAAGCGCCGGTTCGGCTTCATGGCCCGGATGTCCACCAAGGGTGGTCGTCGCGTGCTTGCCGCCCGACGGCTCAAGGGCCGGCACGCGCTGTCTGTGTCGGAAGAGAAGAAGTTCACCCAGTAGCAACCCGGGGACGTGGGGCGACTCATGCCCCGCTTCCCGCATCCAGGGCGAGGAGCCTGTCACCCACCGGCCTGCCGGACGTGACGAGCGACCTCGCCTTTTGGCGTTGTGACGAAATCAGGTCTATGTTCGTAGGGGTCAACCTGGCCCTGCTGGATACGTGTTGACCCGATTTACGTAACCCTCGACTCCAGGCGATCATCCCACGCTGCGCTCTGGACAGGCTCCGGATCGCTCACACGGACAACCCCGCCGCCATGATCACCATCCATCCATTCCACCTGAATCTGAATTGTGGCCAATGATTGCCCGTGATTACCGTCTCCGTGAGGAGGGCGATGTGCGTCGCGTACGCTCGCGCGGCAAGGCCTTCGCCCACGGACCGCTCGTGGCTCGGGTGCTACCCAACACCCTTGAACCCACCCAGAACCGTTACACCGTGATCGCCGGCAAGAAATGTGGCAAGGCGGTGCAGCGCAATCGGCTCAAGCGTCTGACCCGCGAGGCCCTGCGGGGATACCACCCGCACCTCAATATCGGATACGACATCGCGATCATTGTGCGCGGCGACCTGGTTGAACTGCCATCACTGACCGAGGCCCAGGCCGTGCTGCGGCGCATTTTCACCAAGGCTGCGCTCTTCGCGCCAGCTTCTGAGGGTGCGGTACCGGTGCCGGGCGATGCCGTCGTTAGCGGCTGGCGGCTGAATCCGGTGGTCGCTGGACCTGACGATTCGGAAAGCCTGGACCACTCGAGGGAGTCATTGTGAGCCGCCCGGTGCTGGCCATGCTCAGGTTTTACAAACGGCGGATCTCGCCGGGAATGCCGCCTGCCTGCCGATTTCATCCTACATGCTCCGAATATGCCTACGAGGCGATCGAGAAGTACGGTATTATCAAGGGTGGCCGGTTGGCATCATGGCGCGTGCTGCGGTGCAATCCCTTCGGCAAGGGTGGCTGGGATCCCGTTCCATGAGCACGGTGCGCTGTCCCACCCTGGTTGATCCATCACTCGTCATGTTGTTCGCTGGATTCCCGCCTGATGACCTCCTAAGTTGCCGAACGGAACCAACTCCTTCCCGCGGCATTGCCCGTCCCGGCGGCGAACAGCAGTATCCTCTCGCCTAGTCCCGCTCTTCACGATCCCGCAATAGCGGGAGGAGGCCTCATTTCGTGCTTCTGGATGTATTAGGACCGGTCACCCTCATGACGTCCTTCCTGAACCAGTCCCTCAACGCCATGCTCCCCGCCATCAGCATCCCGGTGTGGGATCAGTACGTCGACCTCATGGAGTGGGCGCTCAACAGTCTCGCCAACATCTTCCAGAATGGCGGCCTGGCGATCATCGCCTTCACGATCATCATCAAGACGATCCTGCTGCCGCTGACCGTGAAGTCGATCCGCTCCAGCAAGAACATGCAGGAGCTGGCGCCAAGGATCAAGGAAATCCAGAAGAAGTACGGAGCCGACCGCCAGAAGGCTTCGCAGGAAACATTCGCGCTCTACCAGCAACACGGCGTCAACCCGATGTCGGGCTGCCTGCCGATGCTGATCCAGATCCCGATCTTCTTCGGACTCTACCGGTCCATCGTTAATCTCAACGATTCCCAGGTGGGCCACTGGACTGACGGCTTCCTGTGGATGGACAGCCTCAATGTGGCTGATCCGTGGAAAGTCTTGCCGATCCTGGCCGGACTGTTCCAGTTCGTGCAATCACGGATGATGCGCCCGGCAAACCAGAAAATCACCGATCCACAGCAGCAGATCATGAACATGATGATGAACTTCATGCCGCTGATGGTCGTTCTTTTCGGCTGGAACTTTGCGGCCGGCCCGGTGCTGTACTGGGCAACCCAGAGCATCTACTCCGTGATTCAGCAGTGGTTCATCACGGGCTGGGGTTCGCTCGGCGAGTGGTTCCCATGGCTGCCGGAACTTCCGGACCACCGGCGGCTCGGCTACCGCGCCCCACGCCCAATCTCTGACGTAATGGTGGTCAGCGGCGAGCCCATCGAGCAGAAGGGCTTCTCGGGCTGGATGAACAAGCGGATGCAGGAGGCCCAGAAGAATGCCGAAACCCGGCAGGAAGCGCTCAAGCAGCAGAAGGCGGGGAAGAACGGCGCAGGCGGCAAGGCTGGCAATGACGGCGGTAGTGTCGGTGTCTCCAGCGATGAGGTGATCGATGTCGAGGCGACGGCCAGTTCCCGCCCCACCCGCAAGGGCACCAGTTACCAGGACCGCGTGAATGCCGCGACCAAGTTCGGCGCCAAACCGGATCCCTCGTTGGCCACGGCCACGAATGGCTCGGTCCAACCCGGCGCGGATCCGAACCGTAACTCCAAGGCGTCGAAAAAGGCCCGGCGCAAGGGCGCAACGTCCTGAACGACACCCGGTGCAGTATCATCAAGCAATACCGCCAATCGGGAACTCGCGCGAGCATCGATCGTTTCGCGCGTTTCCGTATCCGCATGACGACTCGTACACCAGGTCCGTGAGGACTGCCTGGAACACGGGTGTTCTGACTTACCTGAGGGCCGGTCAATGCAGCAACGAACGAGCGTGGAGATTCAGGCGTATTCGGTCGAGGAAGCAACCCGGCTGGCGCTGGAAGAACTGAAACTCACCCACGACGATGTCGACATCGAAATCCTTTCCGATGTCGGACCGGATGAAGATGCTGAGGCGCTGGTGCGGGTGACCGCCAAGGGCATGGCCTCGCAGCCGGTCCCCCGGTCCCAACAACAACGGCCTTCGGGTGGCGGGGCGGGGCGGGAGCGCGAGCGTTCAGATCGCCCACGGAGCAGGGGCCGGAACGGAAATGGCGGCGGCAGTGGCAATCAGGATTGGCTGGGTGGCCGCTCCAGCGAACGCGTACGCCCTTCCCTGCGCGGCGCCCCGCCTCAGCCGCGGGCCGCTGACCGGATCGATACCGACGACGAGATCATTGCCCGCGAGGTGGTCAAGGAGCTGCTCGACCGGATGGAAGTGGCGGCCGAGGCGATGGCCGTCGACAACCCTTCCACCGTACCGCTTGACCAGGAAGAGCCGCCGACCATTTTCATCGATGTGGTCGGGCGAGACCTCGGCAACCTGATCGGCCGCCGGGGCGACCACCTCTCGCATATCCAGTACCTCGTCAGCATGCTCGTCAACCGCAGGATCGAGACTTACACCCGCGTGATCGTCGATGTCGAAGGGTATCGTTCCCGCCGCGAGGAATCGCTCGTCGGCCTTGCCGAACGGGTGGCCAGACAGGTGGCCCGCAGCGGCCGACCGGTGGTGCTCGAGCCGATGCCGCCCAACGAGCGGCGCGTCATCCACATCGCGCTGAAATCGCATCCCGACGTGGCCACACAAAGCACCGGCGAGGGCAACCAGCGGCGGATCACCGTCGAACCGCGGGCGTAATGAACAGTCATTGCGCCGGGAGGGGCAGCCGACCAGGGGCAGCGTCAGCGATATCTCTTCGCCGCAGCGAACGTTGATCGATTGCCGTTACGACGGAGAGATACCGCGTGCGCTGCCTCCACTCGCTGACGCTCGCTGCGGAATGACAATTTACCGGCTGCGCCGGGTATCCCAGTCTTCCAAGCATGCAATTCAGCAGAGCGGGATCTCGCCGGCCACTCTCGTTGACAAGCCATACCAGTAAAGGCAGGACCCATGACCTCTGGCAATCGTGACCCCCAATTGAACGCACCCCGCGAGGCCAGCACGGGTTCCCCGGCACAGCCGGGCAAATCGAGAAAGTCGCCTACCCGCGAGCCATTCCGCCCGGGGAGCCGGAGCGGCCTGCAACTGTCCAAGACGCCCGACTACCTGCTGATCGGACACGTCACGGCCGACCTCCAGCCTGATGGAAGTGTGGTGCTCGGAGGCACCGCCCTCTACTCGGCGCTGACCGCTTCGCGCCTTGGAGTGCGGGTCGCGATCCTGACCCGCGGTGTCTACGGCCGCGAGGTGGCGGGGATGAAGATCCCCAACCTGGATATCCTCGCCTCCGAGAACATCCAGATCGTGGTCCAGGATGCCAAAGTGCCAACCACCTTCATCAACGAGTATCAGGCCGATCGCCGGGTACAAACCATGCCCTACTGGGCGGGCGAGATCGATCTCCGGGGCCTGCCGCCGCACTGGCGCAACGCAAAGGTGGTGCACCTGGGACCGATCGCCGACGAGATCGATCCCCGGCAGTGCACCGGCCTGACCACCCGCTTCCTCGGGGTCACGCCCCAGGGCTGGATGCGCGATTGGCCACGCCAAACCGGGGGGCGGGTCAAGCACATCCCGCTCAAGTTGCCGGGGCAACTGCTTGGCATTATCGACTGCGCGATCGTCAGCATCGAGGAGATCGCCTACGCTCGCGATGTCATCCAGCGGGTTGGCGACCGCCGTCTCGGCGTCGTCACGCAGGGTCCGGATGGGGCCCGGATCATTGCCGGCGGCGAAAAGTTCGAGCTGCCAGGGTTTCAGGTTCCGGTCTCGGACCTGACCGGCGCCGGCGACGTCTTCGCCGCCGCATTCTTCCTGAAAGCATCGGATCGCACCGTTTCGGCCGAAAAGGCAGGCACCTTCGCCAACGCCGTGGCCGGGCTCAGCCTGAGCGAGGTCGGGGCTCAGTCGGTTCCGCACATGAAGGAAGTCGACGCCCTGCTGGCGAAGGGCTCCGAAGTCCTGCGCTACACCACTTAGCTGTCCAGCCTGGCTCAATCCTGTGACCACCGGACGGGCCAGATGTGGCCAGTACCTTGTGCCCATGACCATTGACTGCAAGGCACTGACGGGCGCATCATGCATGTACGTACAGCCACCCGAAGGCGGCTCA
>JALZMD010000044.1 GCA_030858375.1 Chloroflexota bacterium | reverse complement strand
CCGATGAAGCCCGCCACGAACTTGTTGGCCGGGTTGTCGTAGAGGTTCTGCGGCGTATCGAGCTGTTGCAGGAGGCCGAGGCTGAGGACGGCGATACGGTCGCCCATCGTCATGGCCTCGGTCTGGTCGTGGGTCACGTAGATCGTGGTCGTCTTGACCCGGTCGTGCAACTTTACGAGCTCGGCGCGAGTTTGCACCCGGAGCTTGGCGTCGAGGTTCGAAAGCGGCTCATCCATGAGGAAGAGGTCCGCGTTGCGCACGATCGCGCGGCCCAGCGCGACACGCTGGCGCTGACCGCCGGAGAGCGCCTTCGGCTTGCGGTCGAGATAATCTTCAATATCGAGAATACGGGCTGCTTCACGCACGCGCTGTTCGCGCTCGGCCTTCGGCACCTTGCGGAGCTTGAGCGGATACGCCAGGTTGTCGCGGACGCTCATGTGTGGGTAGAGCGCGTACGACTGGAAGACCATCGCCACGTTGCGGTCTTTCGGCGGTAGGTCGTTGACGACCCGGTCACCGATGATGATCCGGCCTTCGGAGATTTCTTCCAGGCCAGCGACCATGCGCATGGCGGTCGATTTTCCGCACCCGGAGGGTCCGACGAGAACCAGGAACTCTTCATCCTCGATCTCGAGATTCAGGTCCGAAACCGCCGCCGCGCCGCCGCCGCTGTACAGTTTGGATACGCCGTCGAAGATAACGCGAGACATGCCGTTGCTCCTTCACCGATTACAGCGCCACCCATTGCCGGTACCTCCGGCAGGTGACTCAGAAGCGCCCTACAACCAGTCAACGCACATGGGCGTTGGCCATCGGTGGTTAATGCCGCGCACAGATCACGGCGCTTTATGATGTGCACGACTGTTGTCCAATGTTTTGATCCGCTTGTCAAGCGATTTTCGATGTTCGGCGGCGGCGAAGTTGATGCACCCGGGCGACAACGTCGGCATCACCTGGATCCGGCCATGGTCCGTTCCACGTCGAGCTTGTGAACGACCATCCCTGACGGCTTGCCGCTTCAAGAAAGATCGACGCCGAGGCGCGTCCTGGTTCGGCCAGCCAGAGGACGCCGTCGGGCGCCACGGTGCGGTCGAAGAGGTCAAGCAGCGGCTGGATGTCGCGGCGTTCGTAGAGCACGTCGGCCGCAAGTACCACTGGATAGCCGTTGGGGTAGGCGCCGAGCAAGCCGGCGGCTGGCTGCCGCCAGTTGACCTGCATCGTCCGGGGTTCGCGGCCGCAGTGACGGAGTGCGGTGATCCGCGTGAGCAGCAGCGATTCCGGCGAATAGTCGGTGGCCAACAGGTCAGCGCCCGCCGCGAGTGCGATGGCGGCAGTAATGCCCACGCCGGATCCGAGTTCCAGCACCGGTTGCCCGCTAACCACCTCAGGATGCTGCAGGATCGCCGCTGCCAGGGCAATCCCGCTCGGCCAGAGCTCTGACCAGTAGGGAAGATTCTGCTCCGGATCATCCGTTGCCTTGTCCAGCAAGACGTCGGTGTCGGTCGGCCGCGTCACCAGCAGCGACACGTCCGTGCCCGGGATCGTCACCCGGTCGTCGCGGAGGTCGATCGTGCGCCGTAACTGGGTGAGGTAGTCATTGATCCGCGCATGTATCGCCGCCTGATCATTGCCGGGTGAGGTCACGATTGACTCCGTTGTCATAACTGTAAGGAGGGGCGGAAACCATGGTCGCGATCTGGAAATCCTACCCGATCAGACCCTCGGGTCGAGCCAGCGGGCGAAGACCAAACACAAGGATTCGGTGATAATGCCTCGAGTACGGGAATGTGGAACGATAGAGATCCACGATTGAGCGGCACGGTTTCATGTCCACCCTCATCTTGATTTCGATCGATGGGGTGTCTTCGCCCAAACAGTGCCTGAAATTGCCAAGGAGTACAGCGGATGACAGCGGTTGGTCCTGGAGAAAATCTGATCGGGGATCTAGTAGGGGATGCTGTAGCCGCCCGCCCGCAGCGCGTGGTGGCGTTTGGGGAGGCGATGATCCGGCTGACCCCACCCGGCAATGAGCGGCTGGAACGGACCCTCTCGCTTGACCTGACGGTCGGCGGCGCGGAATTGAACACGGCCGTCGGCCTGACCTGTCTCGGTGTTCCCGGCGAGTGGGTCACCGCCCTCCCCGAAACCGGTCCCGGACGGCTCGTCGCCCGGCAGGCCCGGGCCAACCGCGTCGATGTCTCGCACATCCACTGGGTCGATGAGGACGATGGGCGCACTGGCCTCTATTTCCTCGAAGAAGGGGTCGATCCTCGACCGTCGGCCGTAACCTACGATCGCAAGAACACGGCCATGAGCCGGATTTCCGAAGGCACCTTCGATTGGGAAACCATCCTTGCCGGAGCAACCGCCTTCCATCTCTCAGGTATCACCCTGGCGCTTTCGCCAGGAGCCCGCGCGGAATCGATGGCGGCAGTGCGGGCCGCGAACAAACTCGGTGTGTTGGTGTCGTTCGACCTGAACTACCGCTCCAAGCTCTGGAGCGAGGCCGAGGCGCGGGATGCCTTCGTGGCAATCGTGCCCAAGGTCGATATCCTGTTCGCCTCGCGTGGCGGCCTCGGTACCTTCTTCGGGATTGAAGGGTCACACGAGGACGTGATGCGCTCGGCGCTCGAGCGCCTCGGCGTGGCCGCCGTGACGGTGACCCGAAAGCGGGCCAAGGGCAGCCGCCGGCTGAAGTTGCAGAGTATGGCGCTGGGTCCATCCGGGATGCTGGCCGTCTCGGAGTGGCGCGACGTCGAGGTCATCGACCGGCTCGGCGGCGGCGATGCGTTCGCCGCCGGATTCCTCGCCGGCTACCTGGAGAATCCGGCCGGACTCTCGCGGGCGGTCAACCTCGGTGCCGCGGCGAGCGCACTCAAGCACACCATGCCCGGCGATTTTTTGACGGCGACTCGGGCCGAGGTCGAGGCGGCGATGTCCGGGTCCGGTGCCGGCGTGTTGCAGCGGTAGGCAAATCCTCCTCGTGGGCCCCGGTCTTGCCGGGACCCCGCCGGCCATGCCCGCCCATCGTGACTGGAATGTTTGCTCATGGCATCGTGGATCGACCGCGCCATCTTCTATCACTTGTACCCGCTGGGCCTGCTCGACGCACCAAAGCGTGACGATTGGGGCGATGGCCTGGAGCACCGCCTACCCGGGCTCCAGCCTTGGATCCCGCACCTGGTCTCGATCGGGAGCAACGCGGTCTATCTCGGGCCGGTGTTTTCATCAGTCTCCCACGGGTATGACACCACGGATTACGTGGAAGTCGATCCACGCCTGGGAGATCGCGAGGATTTGCGTGGCTTCGTGCTGGCCAGTCACGAGCAAGGCGTACATGTGATCTTCGACGGCGTCTTCAACCATGTTGGCCGCGCGTTTTTCGCTTTCCGGGACCTCCAGGAGCACGGTGAGGAATCTGCCTACCGCGACTGGTTCGTCGATGTTCAGTTCGGGCGGCAGAGCCCGGCCGGGGACC
>JALZMD010000278.1 GCA_030858375.1 Chloroflexota bacterium | reverse complement strand
GGGCAATCGCAATATAGAGATGTACCATCCGGGGACCGACTCGCCCGTCCGTGAGGAGTTCCCGTATGGTCCCGATGCCTGGCTACACGATTCGTGATCATTTCGCCGACCTGCCCGATCCCCGCTTCGACCGCGCCAAACGCCATGACCTGCTCGCCATCGTCACCATCACGCTCTGCGGCGTGATTCGCGGGGCCGACTCCTGAGTGGAGATCGATCGCTTCGGGCGCGCCAAGCGGGCGTGGCTCGAGACACTCGTGCCGCTGCCCAACGGGATTCCCTCCCACGACACCTTCGGCCGGGTCTTCATGGCGCTGGACCCGCGCGCCTTTGAGGCGGCCTTTCTGGGCTGGGCGCAGGTACTAGTCACGACGACCGACGGGGCGGTGGTGGCGATTGATGGCAAGACGCTGCGCCGCTCGCACGACCGGAGCCATGGCCGGGCGGCGGTGCACCTCGTCAGCGCCTAGGCGACCACCAACCACGTAGTCCTCGCCAGGTCGCCACCGACGACCGGTCCAACGAGATCACCGCGATTCCGGCCCTGCTCGACGTGCTCGCGCTGGAGGGGCCCGTGATCACGATCGACGCGATGGGGTGACAGACGGCGATTGCGGAGCAGATCGTGGCCGGGAGCGGCGACTACGTGCTGGCGCTCAAGGACAACCAGCCCACCCTGCACGACCTGGTCCAGCACCACTTCGCCATCACGCCGGACGCGGTCGGGCATCGCACGGTGGACAAGGACCATAGTCGTCTCGAGATTCGCCAGTGCGGGGCGACTGATGATCCAGTGGTGCTGACCTGGCTCGATCCGGCCACGCCTGGCCGGGTTTGCGCAGCATTGCCGCGGTGGCGGGCGAACGCCGCACCGGCGAGACGGTCACGCGCGAGACCCGGTACTACCTGAGCAGTCTGCCAGCCGATCCAGTGCGGATTGGCCGGGCGGTGCGGGCCCACTGGGGGATCGAGAACGGGCTGCACTGGGTGCTCGACATGGCCTTTCGCGAGGACGAGTGTCGCGTGCGCCGGGACCATGCCGCCGAGAAACTGGCCCGGCTGAGTCACCTGTCGCTGACCTTGCTGAAGCGTGAGCCGACCGCCATGGTGGGCATCAAGGCCAAACGGCTGATGTGCGGCTGGGACGAAACGTTCCTCGCCGCGTTAAGGTGCGATGGCCCTGGCCTGGACATCCGGATGCGAACTTTTCGGTAGATGTTGACGATGGCGAGAAGGTACGTGGTGCCCAGCATGTAGGAGGCCGTGACATCGGTAAACCAGTGATGCCCGAGATAGACGCGGCTTGGTCCGACCAGCGCGAGCAGCGAAAGCAACAGGCTGACCACCGTCTGGCGGATGCGTGTCGGGCGAATCCAGGTGTGTGCCAGGTAGGTCAGGAACCCATAGACGCCGATGTAGTTGAGGACGTGCCCGCTCGGAAAACTTGATCCGCCGATATTTGCGGCAACCACGCGAATTGCGTTGTCGGCAGCCGACGATTGGGGCCGTGGGCGCTTCATCGCGCGCTTGACGGTAAATGAAACACCCCCTGTCCCCCAGGCTAGCAACTGGAACAGCGCCTCCAGCCGAAACCCAAGCAACCAGAGCGCTGCCGAAATGGACGGCGGCAACAGCCGGCTCTGCGGGGGGAACCCGGGCCAGGATACGACGTGCATCAGGCGGTCGAACGAATGGCTCTTCTGTCCTTGCACCTTGATCGTGATCGCCGCATCCACCGATTGACTTCGGTTCTTGCGGACGATACCGAAGAGGATGGCAAAGACGCTCAGGCATGCCACAGCAATCCCGATCCCGGTGCGTCCGCGGGTGACCGCCAGCCGATCTGGATTGAAGGTGCCTGGGTGCGCATCCCGGAACGACCCGGACGAATCCTGCTTGCGGCCGACGAATGCCATTCACTCTTCCTTTGCGATCATCGACCTCATCCAACGGTCCAATGGTACCAATGCGGCATCGATCCGGGCACATCCGCCGAATAGGGAAGGGACACGGCGGGTACACTACCCGCCAACACTGACGGGAGCGGCCCAGATTTTCCAGGATGCAGCACGCATGAGACACGCATCGTTCAAACAGTCACCGGGCCAGGCCCTCGCTGGCCTCCTGAGTCGTATCCGTGACTACTGGATGTGGGTCGCCGTGGTGGCGACCGCCGGTATCGTGTTTTTCAGCGCGCCGGGAAGCTACACCGGAACCTCCCACGCCATCCTTCACGGCCTGTGTGCGCAGACGCCTTCCCACACCATCAGGTTCGGCGACCAAATGTTGCCGTTCGACGCTCGGATGACCGGGATCTACGGTGGCTTCATCATCACGTTGCTGTCGATCGCCATTAGGGGCAGGCTTTTCTCCTACGGTAATCCCCCAAAGCCGGTCATTGCCGTACTGGTGATGTTGGTGGGGCTCATGGCCTCCGACGGATTCAACTCGCTCCTGACTGACCTGATGCTCTGGCACCCCTGGGAATCGTCCAACAGCCTTCGAGTCGCCACTGGATATGGCACCGGAGTAGCGCTCGCCGTCGCGTTGTCCTGGCTACTGGCGTCGTCGGCGTCGAATCTTGGCTCGCCGGGCGTTGCGGTCGGTCGGCTGCGTGACCTGGCCGTGCCGCTTGCTGGGCTTGGCGCCTACGGCGTCTCGTTGGTTGCCAGCCCGCCGTGGCTCCACTTCCCGGTGTCCATGCTGCTGGTGATATCGGCATGGCTAACGGTCACACTGTTGATGCTCGTGATCGTGCTCCTCACGCTGAAGCTGGACAGCCGGGTGCGGCAAATCCGGCACCTGCATGCGCCGGTTGCGATGTCGGCATTGCTGGCAGTTTCCGTGATGATCGGCCTGGCGGCGCTCCGCTTTTGGGCGGAGCGGACGTTCGGCATCAGCAATGTCATGATGTGAGACACCGCCGGCTGAATGGCACCCGTGCTGTGCTAAACTCAAAGCCCGAAAGTGACCCTTTCGCCGTGCCTGCTCCCCGTGCCTGCTCCCCGTGCCTGATCGTTGCCGTTGGTGACGACGTGAGCCGGGCAGCTACCTTAGGGTTATCTCCACAACAATGAAAACCATTCGACACGATGCCTATATTGCCAAGCGCAAGCGAAACTCCAAGTTGTTCGCACTCCTCGGCTTCCTGATGCTGACCGGCACGCTGTTCCTGGCGCTGCTCCCCAATCTTCTGCTGCCTTCGTACCTGCTCATGCTGTTCGGCTTCGTCCTCTTCAATATCGGTATGCAGCAAGTCGGCAAGTGGACCAGAAGCCCGCGCAACGATCAGGTGCTGGACTATCAATTGAAGGCCCTGCCAGATCGTTACGCACTGGTGCACTACGCCCCAGTCGGCAAGCGACGACTCGAGCACGTCCTGGTTCATCCTGGAGGGGCTCTGGTCATCACCGTCAAGGAACTTGACGGTGTTATCGAAGAGCGCAAGAGCCGCTGGCGCCGTAAGGGGAGTGGACTTCGCCGATTCCTGTCGTTCAGCGGACCACAGCTTGGGAATCCGAGCATCGAGACCGATGCGTCGATCGGCGCTCTTGAGACATTCCTGACCGAAAAGCAGTTCGAAGTCGATGTCGAAGGTGCGGTGGTTTTCATTCACCCCCAGGTCGAACTCAACATTGAAGAGCCAGATTTTCCGGTACTCCACGGCGAAGAATTGCCATCGTTTGTGACCAGCCTGCCCACCGACGTATCGCTGACGCCAAAGGAGCGTGACCAACTGATCGAGTTGCTCAAAGGGGGCGAAATCCTCGAGGCACCCACCCGCGCGGTTCGGCGTCGACCCGTCAAGCGCCGGGCCGCCTGATTGAGCGCAGTGCCGTCCAAAGCGATCCAGAGTACGGTGAACCAGGAGACGGGCTGGTCGATCTGGGGCCAGCGTGTGGCTGTGGATGTATTACAGGCAGCAATGGAGCATGGGCCAGGCCACGCCTATATCTTTTCCGGACCGGCACAATCTGGACGACGACAGGCTGCGCTGGAATTCGCACGCGCGTTGTGTTGCTCCAACCCCGGACCGGCCGGTCAGTCGTGCAGCGATTGCTCGATTTGCGGCCGGATCGGGCGGGGTGTATTCCCTGATGTCACGGTTTTCGACCTTGCATCGCAGGCGGCACGCGACAAGGACAAATCGAAGAATCTGGCGCTCAACATCTCGACCGTCCGAGACGTTTCAGCAGCGGTTGCCTATCGGCCCGCCGAAGCTCCCTGGCGCGTGGTTATCGTCGACGATGCCGAGACGATGCAGGAGACGGCGCAGGAAGCATTCCTGAAGACCCTGGAAGAGCCTCCCGCTTACGTGGTGCTGATCCTGCTGGCGACGGACATCGAGACCATGCTCCCCACGATCCTGAGCCGCTGCCGGGTCGTTCGGTTCGGCTCATCCACGCCAGGTGACATACGCGCCGCGCTTGAAGCGAGCGGCGTTAAACCAGACCGTGCATCGCACATTGCGGACATCGCTGAGGGGTCGCTGGGCTGGGCGTTCGACAGCGCGAATGACCCGTCTCTGGTCGAGGCGCGCGTCGCTGCGGCGCAGGAGGCCCTCGATTTCGTGCTCGCGAATTCGTACCAGCGTGTCGTCACGGCCGTTCTGATGGCCGATGAATTCCCGAAGGCGCGGGACGGCGTATTTGCTCGATTGCACCTGCTTCAGGCGGTCTGGAGATCGGTGCTCTATGTGCAACAGGGTGTTGAAACCTCGTCCCTCAACAAGGGAGTGGCCTCAAGGCTGGACGGCTTCCAGGGAATGTCGTGCGAAGACCTGGTGCGGGCGATCCGGGCGGTCGATACCTGCGTCGCCAACCTCGAGGCCAATGTGCGTCCGAGGCTGGCGATGGAATCGATGGTGACGGCATGGCCCAGGGTCGGATCGTGAAGAGCTTCACCGGGTTTCGCACCCGAATCAGCGGTTGGGTCGTCTTGGTCCACGCCGGCGAAACGCCTGGCCGCGACTTAGCTGGCTGTAAAGTGGTGATCGCCCCGGGCCAGGCGGTGTGGGTAGGCGACGCGCCATTTGAGCCGGGTATCGACGAGCCGCGCCCGGCTGGCGAATGGGGGCGAGTGGGTCCACCATCTTCCTCTGCGAAACCGCGAGACGTGGCGTCCATTCCGGCCCATGAACCACTTTCGGAGGAAGACGCATCGGCACGATCGATGATTGCGGCCAATCCACTAGAATCCGTCCCTGGCTCGCCGACGAGCGCTGGCGGACGCATGGAGTGACCGCAACGGAGGAACAACATGGCGCAGTACCTGGTGGTTCACACACTGAAAACGGATGATCCTGACGAACCCAGGCCACCCACGCGGTTGATGGAACTGGCGACAGCTCACGGTCACGAAGCGGCCCAGCCTCGCTGGATTCGCACCTGGTCACCAGACCTCCATGACGATCGCATCTTTTCGATGTGGGAAGCAGTTAACGCCGATGCAATTCTCAGGGTGATCGAACAGTTCGGATTTCTCGACACGATGGATGCTCACCCGGTCAACGTGCGGGAGTGGGGACCAGCCGATGTCCTGGAAGCGGAGCCGGACTAGCTCGAGAGGAGTCAACTCGCCATCCGGCCAATCCGAAGTTCGCCGATCTGTGCGAAGCTGTAGGTATCGTTTGTTTGTCGGGTAATGCGCCCGATCGTTGCGGAGATACACACCATGGCTACCACTTACAGTGCTGTTGGACAACGCGCCAAACGACTCGATTCGCCTCCCAAGCTCACCGGCGCCGAGCAGTTCACCGGTGACCTCAAGATCAGTGGCTTGCTGCACGCCCGGATCGTGGGCAGCACCTATGCGCACGCGCGAATCGTATCGGTCGACAAGGAGGCCGCCCTGGCGCTCCCGGGTGTAGCCGCCGTCCTCACCGCTGACAATCTCCCGGTGCGCAAGGATGAGAACGGTCAACCCGTTGCGCAATTGCTAGCCGGAGATGAGGCTTTGCACGTTGGTCACGCCGTAGCCCTGGTGCTGGCGACTTCAGACGCCGTGGCGCTTGACGCCGCTGAACTGGTCGCCGTAGAGTATGAGCCGATGGACGTTGTTTCGGACCTCGACGAAGCGATCAAGCCAGATGCTCCACTCGTCAGTAGCGCCCGTTCCGGCGCCTTCGACGAAGAAGCGGCGATGCACAACGCCGACGCCGCTACGGGTGGTAGCGAGGATGAGTCCTTGCCGCCCAATGTCTCCAGTTCGGTGAATTTCGAGCGAGGCGATGTAGCGGCCGGGTTTGCCGCCGCTGACGAAATCGTGGAACTAACGCTGACGTCGCTAACTGTCCATCAGGGCTACATCGAGCCGCAGGTGGCCCTGGTGATCCCGGAACGATCCGGGCGTCTCACCGTCCACACCAGCACTCAGGGCGCGTTCCACGGCCGCGGTAAGGTCGCCAACACGCTGGGTCTTCCAATCGAGGACGTCAATATCATCCCGATGCCGGTAGGCGGCGGCTTCGGCGGCAAGTTCGTCCTGATCGAGCCGCTCGTTGCGGCGGCGGCCGTGGCCGTGGGGCAGCCGGTGCTCCTGAGCTACACCCGGACCGATGATTTCCTGGCCGGCAACCCGGCGCCCGAGTGCAAGATCACGATCAAACTGGGCGCAACGCGCGACGGCAAGATCACCGCCCTCGAGTCGAACATGCTGTTCGACTCCGGTGCAAACCCAGGCTCTCCCCTGAGCATCGCGGCGATCCTCCTCGGCGGCTACTACAAATTTGATAACATGCGGATCACGGGCCTGGAGACGCAGACCCATCGTCCGAGCTCGGGCGCCTATCGGGCGCCGGGAGCCCAGCAGGGCACGTTCGCGATCGAATCCGCGGTCGACGAACTTGCGCGCAAGCTCGAGATGGATCCGATCGAATTCCGGCTCCTGAACTGCGTCGAGGAGGGTGACCTTCGCCCGAATGATGGTCCTTGGCCGAAGATCGGGCTCCGGCAGACGATCGAGGCACTCCAGGCTCACCCACTGTGGCAAGGTCGCGATCAGGCGCGGGCCGCCGGCAAGGGCATCGGCATCGCGGTCGGCGGTTGGCCCGGAGGAATTGAGCCCGCTACCGCGACGTGCCGGCTCGACTCCGATGGCAAGCTGACGGTCATCCTCGGCTCGGTCGACCTCAACGGCACGAACACCACCTTCGCCCAGATTGCCGCCGAGGAGCTCGGTACGGGCATCGACGCGGTCCGGGTCAAGACCGCCGACACCGACTCTGCGCCGTTCGCCGGTGGCACGGGCGGCTCGAAGATCACCTACACGGTTGGTCCAGCCGTTGCGAAGGCGGCCAAGGATGCGGTCGACCAGATCAAGCAAATCGCAGCCAAAAAACTGGAAGTTTCGGCCGACGATCTTGAATTGTCCGAGGGATCGGTTCGGGTCAAGGGTGTGCCGGGTTCGGCGATCACCCTCAAGGAAATCGCCGAGCTGAGCATGGCGATGAGCGGCGGCAACGAGCCGGTGCTGGGCCGGGGCGGCTCGGGTATCACCCAGAGCGCACCGGGTTTCGCGGCCCACCTTGCCGAAGTCGAGGTCGACGAGTTGACCGGTGAAGTTCGGGTCACCAGTTATGTCGCCGCCCAGGATGTTGGCTTCGCCATCAACCCAGCCTCGGTCGAAGGCCAGATTCACGGCGGAGTGGCCCAGGGTATTGGCTGGGCGCTCTATGAAGGAATCGGCTACGGCGACGATGGCCAGCCAGATGCCGCCAACCTGATGGACTACGCGCTGCCCCGGAGCACGATGATCCCAAACATTGACGTCGTGCTGGTAGAAGTCGCGTCGGCTGACGGGCCGTACGGCGCCAAGGGCGTCGGCGAACCGCCGGCAATTCCGGGCGCGGCGGCGGTGGCGAACGCAATCCGCGACGCCATTGGCGCGCGCATGACATCATTGCCGATACGGGCCCCTCAGGTGCTGGCCCAGCTTCCCTAAGGCGGAGCGGGTTCCGGCCGATCAGGAATCGGCCGGATCCCGCCAGCGACAGGTGAGAACACTGGCGATGCTGCTGGAACTTTCGATCTCGGATTTCGCCATTATCCAGCGCACCACGATCCGGTTTTCGGAAGGGCTTAACGCACTCACAGGCGAAACCGGGGCAGGCAAGTCGATCCTGCTCGATGCATTGGGCGCCGTACTGGGCTCTCGTGTCAGCAGCGACCTCGTCCGCAATGGTGCCAAATTCGCCAGGGTTGAAGCCGCCTTCGCGATTGATGACACCACCAATGGATCCGTGCAAACGGCGCTGGCCGAGCTTGGAATCGAGACTGCGTCAGAAGAGACACTGATTCTCGCCCGAGAAGTTCAGGCAAATGGGCGCTCGTCGGCTCGGATCAATGGCCGCCTGGCGACTGCCGCCACATTGGCGCAAATCGGCTCGCTGCTGGTCGACATCCACGGTCAGTCCGATCACCTCGCAATCCTGAAAACCAGTGAGCAACGAAACCTGCTCGACCGGTTTGCCGCACTCAACGCCGACCGGAATGCACTCGCCGCGAACGTTCATGAGTGGCGAGCGATCCGGCGCCAAATCGAGAATCTTTCCCGAAATTCCCGGGAACGAGAGCAGCGGATCGACCTGCTGAAGTTCCAGTCCGAGGAGATCGATATGGCCGGTCTATCCATCGGGGAGGACGACGGGCTGGTCGCGGAGCGCGACGTACTGCGGAACGCTGACCGGCTCCGGGCGGATGCGGTGGAGGCACTCGCGCTGCTGGTCGACGATGACACTGCGGAGAGCTCGACGGTGACCGGGCTCCTGAGAGCCGCCACGTCCCGAACGTCGGACATCGCTACTTTGGACGTAACCGCGGTTACGATTAGTGAGCGTGCCAACGAAATCCTGGTGCTGGCAGAGGATCTTGCCCGTGAGCTACGGGACTATGCCGAGAACATCGATTCTGACGGCACGCGGCTTTCCGAAATCGACGATCGAATCGATGGCATCCAGACACTGAAGCGCAAGTACGGATCGACGATTCCCGAAATTCTGGAGTTCGGCCAGGCGGCACTGCGCGAGTTGGAAGGATTGTCTTCCAGTGAAAATGACGTTTCATCGCTGGAAGAACGTGAAGCGGAAC
>JALZMD010000250.1 GCA_030858375.1 Chloroflexota bacterium | reverse complement strand
CGGCAATGCCGGTTCAGATTTATCAATGGACTGCTCGCCCCCAAGCCGAATTCGCTGATCTGGCAGCGGCAGGAATTATCATACTTATGGGAGTTCTCCTCGTGATGAATGGTTGCGCGATTTACCTTCGCCAGAAGCTAGGCAAGAACAGGTGGTAACGACTATGGCAACTGAAACCAGGGATGAGCAGAGGGCCATCAACGCCGGTATGGCCTCTCAGATTAAACAAAGCGAAGGGTTTGATTCTGACGACTCTGTGATCACCATCCGGAATCTCGATGTGTACTACGGAGAATTCCACGCCGTCTCCGATATCAACATCGACGTGCCGAAGAACAAGATCACGGCGTTCATCGGTCCGTCGGGCTGCGGCAAGAGCACGGTGATTCGGTGCATCAATCGGATGAACGACCTGGTTCCGACTGCGCGGGTCAAGGGCAGCATCGTCTATCACGGCACCGAGGTGAACTCGTCACGTGTCGACCCGGTCGAGGTAAGACGCCATATCGGCATGGTATTTCAGAAACCGAATCCGTTCCCGAAAAGCATCTACGAGAATGTGTCCTGGGGCGCCCGAATCAACGGATTCAAGGGCAACATGGACGAGCATGTCGAGAAATGCCTTCGAAAGGCTGCACTCTGGGACGAGGTTAAAGACAAGCTGAAGGATAGCGGCATGACCCTTTCGGGTGGACAGCAACAGCGGCTGTGCATCGCCCGCGCGCTCGCGACCGAGCCCGACGTGATCCTGCTGGACGAGCCGGCGTCGGCGCTTGATCCGATCTCAACGCTCAAGATCGAGGAGTTGCTGAGGGAGCTGGAGCGCACCTACACCATCGTGATCGTGACGCACAACATGCAGCAGGCGGCGCGTGTGTCGGACCAGACCGTTTTCTTCTCGTTGAACGACCAGCGCCAGGGCGTATTGGTGGAGTCTGGGCCGACGAAGAAGATCTTCACCAACCCAGACGACCAGCGAACCGAGGATTATGTCACAGGGCGGTTCGGTTAGCGCGAATGTTATCCACATGATTCACCTGAATGGAGAGACGTGCCATTCCAGGTCCTCTCCGAACACAAAGGATGCACAATGTCTCGTGCCGTGTACACGAATCAGATTCAGGAATTACAGGACACCGTCGTCTCGATGGCGAGCATGGTGGGCAAGGCGCTCACTCGTTCCGTAGATGCGTTGAAGTCGCAGGATGTCCAGTTGGCCCAGCAGGTGAGGCAAGGTGACCAGGCAATCAACGACCGGCGTTGGGAGGGGGAGGCGCAAGCGCTCACCCTTATGGCCACTCAGGGCCCAATGGCGGGAGATCTGCGGTTGATCGCCTCGTCGATGCAGATCCTGACGGACCTGGAGCGCATGGGAGACCATGCCTCCGGCATCGCCAAGATCGTGGTCAAGACGGCCGACGAGGAATTGCTGAAGCCGCTCGTCGATATCCCGCGCATGGCGGAGGTGGCGAGAGAGATGCTCGACGATGCCGTGACCGCGTTCATCCAGCAGGATGAAGCGAAGGCCTGGACCGTTGCCCGCAGAGACGAAGAGGTCGATGCGCTGTATGACCAAATCTATAGGGAACTGCTGACCTACATGCTGGCCGATCCTCATACGATCAATCGCGCCACGCACCTGCTTTGGGCGGCGCACAACGTCGAGCGGATCGGCGATCTGGCGACCAACATCTGCGAACGCACCGTGTTCACGGTGTCAGGAGCGTTCGAGGAGATGGACGGTCTCGGCAAGGCTCAGCCAGAAGGTGACGCGTCGGCCAATGGGGCGTGGGGGTAGATCTGCCGCCACGCCTCGAAGGCGTGGTGAAGCGTCTGCACCACATCTTCGAGTTCGACGGGAGCGTGGAGAGTCGCGGAGATACCCAGGCTCGATTGCATTGTCGGATCGATCACCGTGGCTTCTGACGTTAGGATGACGATAGGGGCGTTGGTTCGCGGCTCCCTGGATGTCGAGCGCTCCGAGACGCCCCGGAGACGGCTGAGCAGTTCCATCGCATCGAAGTTACCCAACTCCAGGTCCAATACAATCAGGTCGAACTGGCGCAGTCGGAACACTTCCAGCACCTGCAAGCCGTGGCTGACGACTGACGCCCAGAAGCCTCCAAGCAACAGCCCCTCGCTCAGAAACGTGGCGAGCGATGGTTCATCGGTGATGATCAGCACATGAGGTCGCTCATGTTGGCGGCGCGCATGCTCGCGCGGACGGGGTGTATCTGTCATGTTGGCGGTCTTTCCGGGCTGCTCTAGAGTCAAGCGCAGGCGAGCAACCTGCACGGTGCAATCGTAGCGCTTCGAGAAAAAGCGATTGAGCGAGGGGGCTGCGATTGACCATTGACAGATTACCCGGCTCGGCAAGGCGCCTGGCAAGGATTTACCTGGATCGCCTCGACCTATCGGATGATGATCTCTGGGTCACCGCTGACCGAATTGAGTTCCAGCGTTGGCTGGGCCGGAGAGTCTCGGCATCGATTGGCGGCGCGTACGTTTTCCTCCCGCTCCCACAAAAACACGCGGTGCTGATCAATCTGGAGCGGGTCGACCTGGACCAGCCTCGGGCGCTCGAGATCGTGATAGCCGAAGAGCTGATCCACATGCGCGACTGGATCGATGGCGACAGGCGCGGACATGCGCGCCACGGGTACGATCGGATCGCCACCAGGGT
>JALZMD010000243.1 GCA_030858375.1 Chloroflexota bacterium | reverse complement strand
AGCAGGTGGGCGCGCCGGTCGGTGTCGAGCGAGCCAAAGACCTCATCGAGCACAAGGAATCCAGGTGGATTGGCCGCCTGCCGGCCGATCATCTGCGACAGTGCGATCCGGGCGGCGAGCGTGATCGCATCCCGCTCGCCGCCGGAGAAGGTATCGACCGCATAGGAGCTTTCCATGTCATCGCCATCGTAGACGATGATGCCGAAATCCTGGTCGAAGTCGACCCGATCGTATTTGCCGCCGGTGATGCCCTGAACCAGGTGGCTGGTGTATTCGGCCAGGATCGGGCGCTTCCGGCTCGCGGCAAAACGTTCAAACTCTGTAAACTCCTTGGCCATGAACTCGAGGTGATCAGCCTCCGAACGCTTTGCGTCGGCTGCCTTTGCCAACCGATCCAGCCGCTCAAGTTCCTTGACGATCGAATCGCGCTGAAGTTCCGTTTCACGGAGGCTGGTGGTGGTTCGATGAAACCTTGCGACGGCGTCGCGTTCTCGTGCTCTCGCCGCCTGGAGTTCCTGCTGGGCATGCGCAAGTTCCGAAGGCTGGAAACCGAGCACCGTCCGTTGCTCGGAAAGGAGCCGGATCGCTTCCTCAAGTTCCGAAATCCGGCCTGTCGCGATTACGAGCTCTGACTCCAGTCCCGGTCGACGGGCCAGGTCCTTGTCGATCTGGCCGATTGCGCTATGTGCCCGGTCCGCCGCCTGGCACGTGGCCTGCAACTTTTGGAACGCAACTGGATCGAAACTGACTGTACCCAGCTCATGCCGTTGCTGGGTGACGGATCGATGCCGCGACTCGAGTTGCTCAAGGGTCGTCATCGAAGCGCGAAGCGATGATCGGGTGCTGACCAGCGCACGAAGTTGACGGGTGGCCCGCTCGGCACTGGCGATATGATCGTTCGTGGGTGGCGAACTGCATCCGCTCTCGGCCAATGCCTGCTCCAGCACACGCGTCGCACCGTCGGTTGTTTCCTGCTGCGCCTCGAGAAAGCTCACGCTCTTCTGGATCCGCTTGCGGAGTGATTCGAGAGCGTCGATTTCGGTGAAGACGGTCTTTCGACGCTGATCCAGTTCGTCGATGGCAGAGTTGACCGCCGTGGCGTCGCGCGCGATGTCCTTGATCTCGACGGCGATGCCATCGATCCGCTGGTGCACGGCGGCGGCCACGATTTCCGCATCACCCTCGGAGAACGGTCGCCCGCAGGTCGGGCAGTCGTCACCGAAGTGTTGCTCTTCAAGGTTCTTCAGGATGAGACGGGACTTGTCCCGGTCTGCCTCCAACGACGTACGTTTGGCGTGCAGGACGGTTCGATCGTGCAAGAGCCGTTCACGCTCGCGGTCGATCGTGGGTATCCGATCTCTCGGTTCGCCTTCCACGATCACCTGCTGTTCGTCCTTGACCAGGTCGGCGCGGGCCTGTTTGTACCGATCGAGTGTTGCGAACGCATTGATGTGGTCGGCGGCCGCCTTGCGCGCGGCCTGGAGCCGGCGCTCGTTCGATTCCGCCTCCGGAAGATCGACGGATTCGACAATCGAGAGCAGCCGTCGAACTCCTGCCACCGGATTTAGCGTATCGTCGGTAGACCAGAGCCAGCCCGTGAACGCGTTCGACACGATGACCTGGCTGATGACATCCCTGACTGCGCCGTTGACTTCTCGTTGGCGCTCTCCACATTCGCGGAGGGTACGGTCCAGTTCCTTGCCCTGCTCGAACCGGATCCGCTCCTGCTCGAGGAGGACGATCTCTCGTCGAAGCGCTTCAAGTATCTCGGCCACCGGCGCCAGACTGGCCCGCTCGGACGCCCGCTGGTCAAGCAGCCCAAGTTCACTTGTGATCCGCCTTAGGCGCTGGTCGAACCCCTGCCGCTCCTGGTCGCGGTGCCTCATGTCCTGACCAAACGCACCATCCCGGTCGCGCCGATCCTGGCTCATGCCCACCGTTGTTTCGGCGTGGGTGCATGCGTCCTGGGACGTCGTCACCGCGGCTGCATCGGACGCCAGCTGAGCGGTCCGCTCCGCGATGGCGGCCCTGGCCGTTCCAAGCTCTGCGTCGAAATTCCGGCCCTGCGCCTCGCGTTCGTACTGGGCAAGCATGGCTCTGGCTTCGGCCACCGCCTTCGAGCGGTCGGCGATGATGCTCTTCTGCGCCGTCCGGATCGTTTCCAGACCCAGCAAGCGACCAACTTCTTCGCGACGCTTGCCGGGCGTTTGGTCGCCAAACAGGTGGAGTTCCTTCTGGCGGGTAAAGAACGTTGCCGTGAAGGCGGTGTGGGAGAGGCCAATAAGTTTGGTTGCTACGTAATCGCTAACCTGACGGGTACCGTCGACCACTTTCTCCATGTCGCCGGATGCGTGCACGCGATAGATGGTTGCCGACGGAGCACGCTTGAGTACGCGTTCGACGATGAATTGCTGGCTGCCGTCGACCGATTCGAGATGGACCGTCACGGTCGTGTGGCCGGTGTATCCACGAGGACGGACATCGCTTGGCGAGATCGCCCGGGGGCTGTACAGGCACCACTCGATCGCCTCGAACAGCGTCGTCTTGCCGCTGCCGTTCTCGCCGATCACACCGATCGTGGCCTGGGCCGGCACGTCGATATCGTGATTGCCTTGATATTGTTTGTAGTTCTCGATCTGGATCCGGGTCAGAATCATGTGAGGGCGTCGTCCTCCGGCGTTGGGTTTTCTTCGGCGATCATCGCGTCGGTCAGGGCCCGACCACCCCGATCGAGCAGCATTGCGGCGAACGCCTCATTGCGATAGGTGCCTCTTCGGGAAGCGACGAATTCGATGAAGAGCGAATGAAGGTCGAGGGTCGAGTCATCGGACAGGGTTGCGCCATTGTCGGCGACGAATGTCGCTCGTTCCGGCGCGATGTCGAGCGTCCAGGTGTAAGCGCCCGCTTCGCGCTTGAGCAGGCTTTGGGCTTCGCGCCGCATCGGGCGGTCGACGCTGCGGAACTCGACCCGGGTCATCGCTGAGAGGTCATCAATCCCCTTAAGCTGGTCGATCACGGCCCCAACCACGTCACGGGCTTGCTTGCCCTCGCCATAGACCGGCTTGAGGGCGATCATCGGCCGGGCCGGCAAATCGATATGTTCGACCGTTACAGCATCGCCGGGTCCAGCGATGGAGACGAGGTTGTAGCCGGGAGAGGCGGTGACGTCTCCCCAGCCGCAACGCTCCGTCGATCCGGCGTACCACGCTTCTGCCGTGACCTGCTGCGTTTGGTGGATGTGGCCCAGCGCGATGTAGTCGAAATCCGGGTCGAGCAGGTGACCTTCTAGGAGTTGCTCGCCCGGTTCCGTGAACAACCCGACCGGCAGCACACCGGGGGCGGCCCCATGCGTGACGAGCAGGTTGCGTTTGCCACTGACGACACTGGTCACTGCTGGATCCGGATTGGTCAGCGCCCCGTGCGGTATGGCCTGCACGTGCAGGTCAAGCGCCTCGAAGGTGGAGACGTCGTGGACATCCTCGTAATCCGCGACGAAGCGGATTGCGGGCAGGGCCAGTTCGAGCACGCTGTAGGCCGATCCACCGGTGCGAACCCTCGGCGTGTCGTGGTTCCCGGCGATCACCAGTGTCGGGATCCCGGCCTGCTCCAGACGCCGCATCTGGCGGATGAAGTGGCGCATCGCTTGCCAGGTTGGGCGAGCGTGATGGAACACGTCGCCGCTGTGGATCACGCCGTCAACCTCGCGCGCGATGATGTCGTCGATCGTCCTGGTGAACGCGTTGTCGATGTCGACCGTCCGCTGGTTGCGGCTGGTTTCGGGATCGAAACGGGATGTGGCGCGATAGCCGAGATGGGTGTCGGAGAAATGGGCGAGCCGGATAACGTCTTTCATCGCATTGACGCCATTTCCGCGGCGGTACGCAGTTCCTTCTTCGCCTTGACCCACGGGTTGGCAGCGATCGAGAGTGGTTTCCCGCCGTACAATTGTTCGATCTTTTGGCGCACGCTTTCGATCGACTCGCGGCTCGCCCCTCGAGCCTCGGCCTTGACATCGGAAAGGGTCGGCGCCTTGCCCCCCATCAATTTCCTGAGCGAGCGGAACAGGGCGTCGCTTGGGTCGCCGATGGTTGTCGTGCCGCTGAAGATTCGCTGGCCGACCGCTCCCGGTATCGTCGGCGGCATCGGGAACGTGCCGAACAGGGGCGATCGGAAATGCGCGTGCCGAACGAGCAGCCGGCCCTTCGGTAGACCAAGGAGTTCCTGCTTGGCGGTGTCGGAGATTGAGCGATAGGCGGCGTTGATGATCTCTTCATCGCCGATCCGGCCGTAGAACGATGTGCCACAGTTGCCCAAAATCTCCCCGTCGACCTTTGACCGGAACTGCTGCGCGCCGAGCAGCACGACGTTGAGGTGCCGTCCGCGGGCGGCGATATCGACGAGTGTTTCGCGCACGCCGCCTTCTCCACCGGCCGGGGCGTACTTGTTCAGCTCGTCGACGAAGATGATGAGCTTGTCGACGCCCATCGTCCCCTCTTCGGCCATCTTCCAGATTGAATTGATGGTGGAACTCACGATCAGTTCCTTTGACATCGAATTGGTCGCCGAGATGTCCACGACGCGTAGCTCGTTCGAGACGAACGGCGCATCCACCTGCGGCATTGTGCCGTAGTGGACTTCGCCGTCGGCAAGCAAACCGCCAAGTTTGTCCTTGAGCCCGCGGAACCGGTTCTGCGCCTTGCGGATCGTCGCCTTGTGGTGCCCGCGCCAGTTGTCTTCCTTCTCGTTGAAGGCAAAGAACTCGTTGATTTCCTCGAATTGTTTGTGGAGCCCATCGAGCGTGGTGATATTGAGGGCACCGAGTTCGTAAATGAATCCCCACAACTTGTCGTCGAGATCGTTGAAGTCGAACAGCTTGCTTGGAAAGCGGAGCGCCGTTCGCAGCGACCAGAGGATGGGGAAAACCATGTCGGTCTCACCAGGTGCCTGGCGCGCGGTGTTGAGCGCGCGGTAATCCTTGAACCCGCTGAGCTGGATTGCATTGTTGAACGATTTTGGATCGTGACCCGGCTTGAATGGGGCGAACAGGCGCATGTTCTCGAACGGCTCGGGCTTGAGGCCGAATGCCTCGTAGGCCTCAAGGTGCGATTTGCCGAGCCCTTTCCACTCGGGGGCAATGGTCGCATAGGCGGTGGCGAGCGATTCGTCCGGTTGGGCGGGCTTGTCCAGCCAGAGCAGGTCGGGGCCCTTGACGTTGAACATGATCGCCGCCACTGATTTGTGCTCTCGCTGGAGCGTCTGGAACACCGAGCTGATCAGGAACAGCGCGTGGCTCGTTTTCGTCGCCAGGCCGGATTGGCCGGTCCAGTTCGCATGACCGGCTTCCGGGCCGACCAAATAATCTTCGTCCAGATAGAGCGGCGTACGCTGGAACTTCGGGAGCCCGCGTTCGTCGGTCGCGATGGCGCCGGCCTCGTCTCGAATGTAGTTGCCGTTGGTATGCATGAGGGCAGGCACTTTCGCCCCGCTGAAATCTTGCGTGCCGAGGGCGTACTCGATAGCGGCCTGGGTCGCGAAATAGACCGGGCCGGTGATCACCGGCCGTTGCGACTGAACGTCTGGCCGCCGGTGCTGGGACGAGAGGACCTTGACGGTGTAGACCAGGATTTCAGGACGCTGGGTCGGCGTGTCGACATCCAGCGCAATCTCGACGTGCCGATCGAAGTAGTCATCGAGAAATGTGCGGAGATCGGAGTAGCGGCGTGGTTCATCGACGACGCCAATCACGGCCGCTTCCTCGGAGAAGGCGACCACGATGTGTCCGATATCCAGTGTCAGCGCATCGTCGGCTGCCCAAAAGAAGAACTGGTGCGCACCAGCCGGTTCCTTCTCGCTGCTGACGACCCGTCCGATTTCACCCGTGGCGACGTCCATCAGGTCCTGGAACTGGTCCTGTTTCCAGACACGCACCTCGGGTTCGTCCTGCTGATGCTCAAGGGTGGCCGTCTGCGCATACTCGTTCATCAGGCGTTTTCCTGTCTCTTGGTCAGGCAGAGGGCCAGCCGGCGGTAATGTTCGCGAGTCGTCGTTTCAGGATCCGTTCCAGGTAAAAGATCGGGTAGAGCAGGGTTGGCCAGCGCGGGTCCTCGGTTGCCCGGGGGAGCCGCTCGGCCAGGATCCACCGCGAGATCTCGTCGATCTGCTCACTCGTCGCCACCTCGTGAGGCGCCTCGATCCGGACCAGCGAGTGGCGCGCATCCATGCCTGTCGCGCCCCAGAGCCGCATGTACCACATGGTTCGCCCCTCAGGTGACCCGTCGCCTGGCTGGGCCGATGCGGAGGCATAACGGAACGCCGTTGTGCGGTAACCCTTGGGCAAGTCGAACAGGGCGATGGCCTCGTTGCCTTCCAGGTGTTGGGTCTGGAGGTCCTTCACGATCCCGATCGCGTTGGGAATATTGTGCCGGAGCCGTCCATCGACCACCATCCAGTCGTCCGGGTGGTTCGGCGATACATCGTGCTGCCACAGTGCCAGGACGTCCCGCTCCTGGTCGCCGCGGATCCGGCCGGCAAGGTCAAACGCATACGCGAGCGACTTGCCGTAGTCGCCCACCAAACCGTATCCCTTATCGGTGAGGACCGGATCACCCGCGAACGGATCCTGGATGGTCTCGCCGGACCATTCGAGATGGTCGATCATCGCGTCGAGATTTGGGTTGCCCGATCGGCGCGGGGCAATCCAGGTTTGGTTCACGCGAAGCAGGTCGCCCATTAGGGCCGGCTGTCCAGTAGTGTCGCGGTAGAGCACTCCGACAGCAGACAGCGCAGTGACAACGGGAACCAGGCCCACTCGGCAGATCGGCATCGTTTTCTGGGTGCCGTCCAGGAAGAACCGGAACCGCGATGGAGCGTGGGGCTCGACCTCGATCTCACGCGCGGCGATGTGTCCTTCCAGTCGGACGATCTCCACGGGACGGCTCGCATCTGTCTCCCGGATCTCCGCCGAGATATCGGTTCCAATACCGGTTTCCAACGATCCGGCCCGGCTCATGTCTGTGATCTGGATTGAATCCCGTGCCAGGGTCGACTTCAGTTCATTCACCTGGTCGACCAGTCGACGCCGGAGGGGTAGGACACTGGAACGTGTTGCGTCTGCCATGGAATTAAGACAATCCTGATCGAGCGAAAAAGTAGAACACATGTGCTACGGCGCAGTATAGCTGACCCTAGCCGGGCCCAATCCGACGGGAAGCGCGTTATACAACGCAGGGCAACGTCAGTTCAGGCACGGTCACAAACTCGTAGCCATCCTCCTGCAAATCTTCGATCACGCGTGGCAGCGCGAGCGCCGTGGATTGCTCGGTCGCCGGACCGTCTAGATGCATTTCGATGATCGCCCCGGGATAGACGTTATCCGTGACCCGGTGGTAGACGCCTGCTTCGGTTGCGGCTGGTCCATAGTCGTTGGCTGAGACGTGCCATCCCACCGGCAGGAGGCCGAGTGAGCTGACGATCGCCTGGACCCGTAAATCGGTGTCAGCTGCATACGGCGTGAAGTACTGGTCGATGTCCCGGTCGATAACTGCCTCGATCGCGGATACCGAGTTTGATATATCCTCAGCGATTGCCTCGTCAGACAGTGTTGTCAGAAACAGTTGCTGGTCGCCGTGCGTGCCGATCACGAACCCCGCGTCGTCGAGTTGGGTCAGATAATTGGGATACGCCGCCGCCCACCACCCCATGGGAAACATGGTTGCCGGTGTTTTGGTTTCGACCAGCGTGTCGACAATTGATTGCGATGGCTCTTCGCCAATTCCGATATTGAACACCAGCGCGACACGGTTGCACGAATCGTCACCTTCGATAAACGTTGGCGCCTCTCCGGGAGGCGTGACGTAGAGCGCGAAGACAAACCCTTCCCGCCCGTACCAGCGGACAGGATAGAAGCCGTCGACAATGTCACCGGTGATCTCGATCGAGTCGCCCAGCGCGGCCGATCCGATGACCTGGCAATCGAGCGTCGCGCAGGCGCGAATGTTGACATCGGAAGTTGCCCCAATCACACCACCTGCCGGGGCATTGGCTGTTGCTTCAGCGAAGATGCCGAGTGCCAGCAAAATGACAATTACTACATCGAACCGGGAGCGTTTATGGGAACGCACGGGTCGATTGTTGAACTGAGGCAGCGGCATGGATTTCCTCAAGGCGTACGTACGCAACATTCAGGCCTTCATAATACTATGAGTCGTGCTGAACTGCGTCCAGAATGCGCGCAATCCGGCGTGCCTGTGGAATAGTGGTTCAGGCGAAACCGGTCCAACGTGCCGCCGATCTTGCCTCACAGAGAACGCGGTCGATCCAAAATCCAGGAGACGAATTGCCACCAATGTCCCACACCATAGATCACGGAACCCCCAAAGCCTGGGGCGGCCGATTTGCGGAATCACCAGACAAGCGCGTCGAAGCGCTCAACGCGTCGGTTACGTTTGACATCCGCATGGTCCGCGAGGATATCCGCGGCTCCATCGCCCACGTCCGGATGATCGGCCGCCAGGGAATCGTATCCCCGGCAGAGTCGGCTGAGATCGAGGCGGGACTCTGGGACGTGCTCGCCGAAGTCGACCGCAACGAATTTCGACTGACCCTCGCCGATGAAGATGTCCACACCGGGGTCGAGCGGCGCTTGCGGGAGTTGATTGGCCCGGTCACCGGTAAGCTGCACACCGGGCGAAGCCGCAACGACCAGGTCGTCAACGACTTTCGGTTTTGGACCAAACGGGCTCTGATTGAGATCGGTCTCGGGCTCCACGAGTTTGCCTCTGCACTGGTCGATGTTGCCAAAGCGCATCCCAACGTCGTGATGCCGGGCTATACGCACCTTCAACGGGCGCAACCGGTTCTCCTTGGGCACCACCTCCTGGCCTACGTCGAGATGGCAGTTCGGGATCTCGATCGTGTGCGCGATGCGCACCGCCGAACCAACGTGTTGGCGCTCGGCTCGGGGGCCCTTGCCGGGACGTCGTTCCCGCTCGATCGGGATTCGGTGGCGGCCGATCTTGGTTTTGCTCGGATCACCGCCAATAGTCTCGATGGAGTCGCCGATCGCGACTTTGCATTGGATGCGTTGTTCGTCTGCTCAACCATCGCCGTGCATCTTTCCCGCTTGAGTGAAGAGATCATCCTCTGGTCCTCGGGCGAATTCCGGTTCGTGGAGCTTTCCGATGCGTTTTCCACGGGTAGCTCCATCATGCCGCAAAAGAAGAATGCCGATATTGCGGAACTGGGCCGTGGCAAGGCTGGCCGGGTCTTCGGCGACCTGTTGGGCCTGCTAACGACACTCAAGGGGTTGCCGCTGGCCTACAACAAGGATATGCAGGAGGACAAGGAAGGATTGTTCGATGCCGTCGACACCGTGCTTGCCCTGCTCGATGTCTTCCCGCCGATGATCCGCACCACACGCTTCAACCAGGAACGGATGGCAGCAGCGGCGATCGCCGACTTCAGCCTGGCGACCGATGCCGCCGATCTGTTGGCGCGTCATGGTGTCCCGTTCCGGGAGGCCCACGGCGTGGTCGGCCGTCTCGTCGGAGTTTGCATCGCCGAAGGCAAAACGTTTGCGGACCTCAGCGTCGAGGAGTGGGCTGCGACCCATCCCGTCTTTGCCGAGCACAAGCCGCCACTGCATGCGTTGGAGAGTGTGTCAATCAGGGACATTCCAGGGGGCACGGCCCCGAACCGGGTCGAGGCCGCCCTTGCCACGGCGGGCCTCGCGCTGACCGAGCAGCACGTCTGGCTGGACAGCGAAGCCGCCGCCTTCGACGCGCTGTTTCAACGGCCGTAGATCGTGCATGCCGGCGTAAAGGTCTGGCGCACTCGTGGGGATCAACCTGGCCCCGCTGGATACGTGTTGACCCGAGCGAGCTTGGAGCGAAGCGACTTGAACGTCATCCCGCCGGGAGCGCCAGCGACCAGAGGGCAGCGGAGCGATTCTCTTCGCAGCAGCGAACACGTGAAACGCTGCTGCGACAGGAGATTCCTTTACTCGCTAACGCTCGCTGCGGAAGGACATTTTAAAGCGTCGCCCAAGGCTGCATTCGCACCTGGGTCCCTAATCCGCCGCCGAGGCCGTGACACCGGCTTCCTGGATCGCCTGCCACACTCGATTCGGCGTGAACGGGGTGTTGAGATGGGTGATCCCCCACGGTTCAAGCGCGTCGATCACCGCGTTGACCGTGGCCGGGGTGGCACCGATTGTCGCCGCTTCGCCGATACCCTTGGCGCCCATCGGGTTCAGGTAGGTTGGCGTCTCCGTGTGGTACGACTCGAACTCGGGGAAGTGGTGGGCCCGTGGGACGACGTAGTCGTTCAGCGTGCCCGTGATCAGTTCCCCGGACTCGTCGTAATGCACTTCCTCAAACAGGGCCTGGCCGATGCCCTGGGCCAGGCCGCCATGAACCTGGCCGGTAACGAGCATCGGGCTGATGATCTTTCCGCAGTCGTCGACCGCGACATAGCGGAGGAACTTGACCTCGCCCGTGTCGGGCAGGACTTCGACGACCGCGATGTGGGTGCCGAACGGGAAGGTTGTCCCGGCGGGTCGGAAGAAGTCGGTCGATTCCAGGCCGGCGTCAATGTCTCGTGGCAGGCTGCCACTGTAGGCGGCTTCCGCAATGTCCGCCAAGGTGACCGAGCGGGTTGGCACGCCGGTCACCCGGTAGACGCCATCCTCAAGCTCGATATCCTCGGCGGATGCTTCGAGGAGATGCGCCGCGATCTGCCTGGCCTTCTCCCGGACCTTGTCGAGCGAAAGCATCACGGCCGCGCCGCCCACGGCGAGGCCCCGGCTGCCCATCGTACCGTTGCCTTGCGGGGTGTTCCCTGTATCGCCGTGCTGCACGACGACCTCGCCGAAGTCGGCGCCGATGTTGTCGGAGGCGAGCTGGGCGAAAGTGGTTTCCTGTCCCTGCCCATGTGGCGAGATGCCGGTGAAAATTGTCACCGCGCCGCTCGGCTCAACCCGGACCGTTGAGCTTTCATAGGGACCGAAACCGCAAATCTCGACGTAGCTGGCAAGCCCGATACCGATGTACCGGCCCTGTTCCCGAGCCTCGGCCTGCTCATTGCGCAGGGCAGCGTAATCCACGACCTCGATCGCTTTATCCAGCGGCTTGTCATAATCGCCAGAGTCGTATTGTGGGCCGGCCAGCGTGTCGAACGGGAATTGTTCGGGCCGTATGAAGTTGACCCGCCGCACATCGACCGGGTCGAGCCCGGTGACATCGGCGACGAGGTCGGCGATCCTCTCGATGTAGTAGGCGGCTTCCGGCCGGCCCGCGCCACGGTACGCATGGTTAGCACCGGTGTTGGTGTAGACCGTGGTGCAGACGTAATCCAGGGCCGGGATGTCGTAGCAGCCGGTCGACATCATCCAGGTTGAGCCAGCGAGCCCGAGCCCCTTTGGTTGACCGCCCGCGTCGGCAGTGACGCGGGCGCGTAGTGCGAGGATTTTGCCGGTTTCATCGGCGGCGGCTTCAATGTCCGCCCATTGGTTGCGGCCGTGGGCGCTGCCGAGGAAGTTCTCCGAGCGAGTTTCGATCCACTTAACCGGCCGCTTGAGTTTGTAAGCCGCACCGGACACGAGGAAGTCTTCGGCGTAGGCCCCGATCTTCTGGCCGAAACCGCCACCGACCTCAGGGGCGATGCAGCGCACCTGGTTCTGCTTGAGACCCAGCGCTTCGGCAATTTCGTTGCGGTTCCAGTGAGGTGCCTGGGTCGACGTCCAGAACGTCAGCCCCTGGGTGGTCGGGTCGACGGTCGCCAGCACGGCACGTGGTTCGATCGGAACGGCGCTGAGGCGCTGGCAGCGAATCCGGGCGCTGGTGGTGAACGGCGCCGATGCGAAGGCGGCGTCGACATCCCCGCCGCGTTTGCCGCCAACGACCGCGCCGATGTTATTCGCGACCTCGTTGTAGACAAGCGGCGATCCTTCTTCCATCGCGGCGAAGACATCGGTCACCGCTTCAAGGAGTTCGATGTCGACCTCCACCAGTTCGGTAGCATCGACCGCCTGGGCGCGTGTTTCCGCGATCACCATTGCGATCGCCTCGCCGACGAAGCGAACCTTGCCCGTGGCGAGTGGCCGGATCGCCGGCACGTGAATCGCGCCCTCGACTTCTTCTTCCGTTTCGCCGGTGTTTTCTTCCCCGGTGTCTTCGCCTCGGGCTGTGGTGTCGGAAGATGCGAGGTACTCTCCGAGGTTGTCTCCAGTGATGATGGCAACCACACCGGGGGCGGCATCGGCAGCCGACGTATCGACACTTTTGATCGTGCCGTGCGGGTAAGGACTCCGGACGAGGGCCGCGTGCAGGATGCCAGGTAACTTCACGTCGTCCACGTATGTGGATGAACCAGTGATGAGTCGAGGATCTTCCTTGCGGCGAACTCTTGCCCCAACCATTTTACTCATGACCATCTGAGGAACTCTCCTGTTCATTCGGTTTCGGACGTCGAGGACGTGATCACGGCCGGCCCGGTATGTGCATCCAAACGTGTTTCCGTCATTCTCATTGGATTGAGAGAACCGGTCAATGCACCGTGGGTCAAAACGGCCAGTTTAAATGCGTAACCGGCCGGGAGTGAAGTCCGCGGCCGGTCGAGTGCGAGCGATCAAGTGGCGGTTTTACGGCTGGCGCCGAGGCGCGTGGTCGGTACGGAGGTGATCCCGGCCGCGCCGTTGTCGACATCCGGCTCCTCGTCGATTGTCAGCCAGCCGCGGCGTAGCGCCGTCACGACCGCCTGGGTGCGGTCGTTGACGGCCAGTTTGCGCAGGATCGAGGTCACGTGATTCTTGACCGTTTGGGCACTGATCCCAAGGGCGTAGCCAATCTCGGCGTTGGTCATGCCATCGCTCACCTTGCGCAGGATTTCGAGCTCGCGATCGGTGAGCGGCATGAACGCGCTGCTGAGCGCGACGTCCGTGGTTGTGTTGTTCCTAAACTGATCCAGAACACGGGCGGCGACATAGGGTTTGCTCAGCAGTTGCTCGTTGATGACGTACTCGCCGGTCGCCGAACGCCGGACAAGCTCCTGAAGGAAATCTTCACTGATATCGCGGCCGGAGTAGGCGCTCGCGCCGGCCCGGATGGCCGAAAAGAGCTCGTCGTCGCTCTCGGCGGCGGCGATAACGATCGTGGCAATCGCCGGGTAGCGCCGTTTCATCTCCCCCGCAAAGCCCAATCCTGGCGCCTCGATGAAGGTGGTGCCCACGAGCGCAACCATCGGCGACACTTCGTCGGCCAGTTTATATCCGGATTCGGCACTATCCGCGCTGCCGGCCACTTCAAGCCCATCGATGGATTCAAGTACCGACACCAATCCACGCCGGTACAGCGGCTCGCGCTCGATTACGATCACCCGTATCACATCCGGCATAGTCATCGTGCTGTCCTTGGCTGTGTCCCGATCGATCGAGTCATGTGCAGCGCACACGTGTCAAATCATGCCCCGTTGGTTCGTTTCCCGGTCAAGCATCGCATATACAGGGCAATGACCCGTTCAGCACCTGCTCACCATTCATCTGGTGATTTTGAACGAGCAGCAATGTGAAACATGGCCCGGCCAACATTACGGCAGTGCGGGCCATTCTCCCCATTGTCCCGGCTGACCATCCCCTGATCATTCGTATATTACGACATAACGCGGAATGCCGCTCAGTGCAGGATGCCTAACCATCTCGGCGGCAATTGTGCTAATGGGCATTGGCATGTTTGCCAAGCCCGGCCGGGGCATTCGAGCGGCGAACGAGACCGGTCACCGCAACGAGTGTGAGAAGGTAGGGCAAGGCAACCAACAGGTCCGCCGACACCGGAAAGTTCGATGTGGCCTGGGCCTGGATCTGCACTGCCTGGGCGGCTCCAAACAGGAGCGCGGCAGCCGCGGCGCCAAACGGTGTCCAGCCCCCGAAAATGACCGCCGCAAGAGCGATGAAGCCCCGTCCGGCCGTCATGTCCAGCGTGAAGTAGGACAGGTTTCCGATCGAAAGGAACACGCCGCCCAGTCCGGCCAGGGCGCCGCTGGCCACCACTGCGGCGTATCGGTTGCGGGTGACGTCGATGCCCACGCTCTCCGCCGCCTGGGGATTCTCGCCGGATGCCATCGTGTGCAGTCCCTGTTTGGTGCGAAACAGGTAGAAATGCACCAGCGGCACAATCACGAGTGCCGCAAAGACGAGGACGTTGACGGTACCGAATACATCGGGTAGTTGCTGGACGGAGTCTGTGGCGCCGGCGCGGCCCCAAATGAGCTGGATCAGGAACGCGGTGAGTCCCGCCGCGATCAGATTTATCGCCGTTCCGGCCACAATCTGGTTCCCGTGCAGCGTGATGCACCAGAACGCGTGGATCAGCGCCGCGACGGAGGCGGAGGCAACGCCTATGGCCGCTCCCAGCCACGGGCTCCCGGTCCAGTGCGTGCCGGCCACGGCGAAGAACGCACCGGTCAGCATCATGCCTTCCAGTGCGATATTGATGACTCCCGACCGTTCGGAAAGGAGCCCGCCCATCGCCGCGAGTACAAGCGGGGTGGCCGAGCGCAGGATGGCGGTCAACAACGCCACGGTGAAAAAATCGCTCACGGGTACCTCACTATATCGCGGGTGGAGATGGGCGGGCTTCGATCGCTGGAGCCATTTCGGTGTCGCTTGCCCGATCTCCACCCGAAGGCGTGTTTGGCGTTCCCATCGTGCGGAAATACGGGAGACGGTTCATGGCCTCAAACGCGGCTACGGCGAGGATGACGAGCCCTTGAAGCACAAGCACGATGTCCCGGCTTACGTTCGCTTGGGATTGCATCGTCAGGGCGCCCGCGCTCAGCATGCCGAACAGGAGACCTGAAAAAATGACACCGATTGGGTGGTTGCGTCCGACCAGGCCAACGGCGATCGCAGTGAATCCTAGGCCGGGCGGAACCGCGCTGTGCCGACCGTGGAGACCCAGCGACTCGCCTGTGCCAGCGAGTCCGGCGAGCGCACCGGCCAACGCCATCGCGATCGCAATCGTCCATCCCCAATGGATGCCGCCGTACCTGGCGGCTCCCTCAGAGAGTCCCACTGTCCGGATCTTGTAACCGAAGGTGGTCTGAAAGAGAATGAACCACATGGCAAATGCGGCGGCGAAAGCGATGACTACTCCGGCGTGCAGCCGGGTTGCGTCGAGCAGGATCGGCAACCGGGCAGTCTCCAGTACCCGCTCCGTACCCTGAACCGTCGGATCGACCGGCAGCCAGTCGGACCGCTTCTGTATTGAATAGGCGATTAAACGGAATGCCAGGTAGTTGAGCATAATCGTGGTGATGACTTCATGGGCCCCGGTCGTCGCCTTGAGTGCGCCGGGAATGAAGCCCCAGATGCCGCCTGCGATGGCCGCCACCAGGACAGCGATCATGATGTGAAGCGCACCGGGCAGTCCCCAATCAGTCGCGCCGACCAAAGCAGCGGCGAATCCACCGATCACCAGTTGCCCTTCGATGCCTACGTTGAAGAGGCCGGCTCGAGCCGACACCGCGAAGGCCAATCCACCGAGAATGAGCGGCGCCGCGTAAACGAGCGTTTCGGCGCGACCACGCCGCGAGCCGAGGGCGCCTTCGGCAAGGGCGCGGTAGGCTTCCCAGGGATCCTGGCCTGATATTACGATAACGATCGCGCCGATCAGGAGTGCCACGACGACGGCGAGAACCGAGCCTGCAGCATTGACGATCGCGCTTCCCGGTCGAATGCTCAAGGGAAGCCATTCCAATCGCGGTGGGTCGGTGCCATGCTCATCAATCGGCTGCCTCGACGGATTCGCCCGCCCGCCCGCCCATCAACAAGCCAAGCTGGGCGCGGTCGGCCTTGTAGCCCTCGAATTCTCCGGCTATACGGCCTTCGCTCAGAACGATGATCCGGTCGCTCAGGTCCATAACCTCATCGAGATCGAATGAAAGCAACAGGACGGCCTTGCCCGCGTCCCGGACTTCCACCAGGCTGCGATGCACGAACTCGATCGCGCCGACATCCAGCCCGCGGGTCGGCTGGATCGCCAGTACGATATCCGGGTTGCGCTGCAACTCACGGGCAATGATCAGTTTTTGCTGGTTGCCGCCCGAGAGCGATCGTGCTGGGGTCGATGCCGACGGCGCTCGCACATCGAAGGTCGACATCAGTGATGTGGTGAGGTTGCGAATCCAGCCCGACTTGATGCGTCCTCCCTTGACGAATCCTGTGCGTTCGGTGTTACCGAGCAATGTGTTCTCCCAAAGCGGGAAGTCGAGCACAAGGCCCCGGCCGTGACGATCTTCTGGAATGTAAGATATCCCCGCTCGCCGGAATCCAGTTGCATTCTGTCCGAGAAGGCTGTGGCCCTTGACGGTCAAGGTGCCGCGGTCCGGTTTGCGAAGCCCCGACAGGACCTCGACCAGCTCCAATTGGCCATTTCCCTCCACGCCGCAGATGCCAAGGATTTCGCCTCGCCGCAGCTGGATCGAATCGATATTCAATGTTTCGGTATCGTGATCCCCGGTACAGGCAAGGTTTTGGCCTTCGAGGATCATCTCACCGGGATTGGCTTGTGGCCGGTCAACCCGGAGGAGCACCGCCCGGCCTACCATGAGCTCGGCCAACTCCTGGGAGGTGGTTTCACTCGTGGTCCGGGTGCCAATCGTCTTGCCGCGGCGAATCACGGTCACGCGGTCACTCACATTGGCCACTTCCCGGAGCTTGTGGGTGATGAAGATAATCGTGCCGCCATCGTCCTTCAGGCGGCGCAGGATGACGTAGAGGTCTTCTACCTCCTGAGGCGTGAGCAAGGCGGTGGGCTCGTCGAGGATTAGGATCCGGCTGCCCTGGTAGAGTGCGCGGAGGATTTCCACACGCTGCTGCATCCCAACCGGCAAGTCAGCGACCCTGGCATCAGGATCGACATTGAGTCCGTAGGAGGATGCCAATTCTGCAACCCGAGCCGACGCCGCCTCCCGATCGAGGATTGAAGACGGCCCCTCGTTGCCGAGGATGACGTTTTCGGCAACGGTAAAGCGCGGAATCAACATGAAATGCTGGTGCACCATGCCGAGTCCCGCTTCGACCGCCTGCCGCGTGTTGTGAAAATGAACGGGATCGCCATTGATGAGGATTTTGCCCTGATCCGGGTTGTACAACCCGAACAGGAGATTCATCAACGTCGATTTGCCCGCGCCGTTCTCGCCGAGCAGCGCATGGATTTCTCCAGGCCTGACCGACAGGTTCACGCCATCGTTGGCTACCACGCCCGGAAAGCGCTTGACCACATTCCGCATCGCTACCGCGTCCGGAATGTCTGGGGCAGGCTGATTGGTCGAACGGGAATCGAACATTGAGGAAGTTCACCAATCAGGAGGGGGTGGATCGATCCACCCCCTCCTGCCGGAAGGCCTGGACTTGCCCGGCCCGTGATGACGTCTAGGCAGCCGGGGTGGCCGCCGGCGATGCGGCTGGTGAGGCGACGCCATCGAGTGGCGTCGGCACGAACGCGGCGAGTTCTTCGTCTGTGGCCGGCGCCACGATCACGCCATCGATGATCGCCTGTTTGTAGGCTGCCACGGTGTCCAGGGTGGCCTGGTCGACGGTCGAATCGAAGGCGTAGATGTCCATCCCGCCGTCGACCAGGCCGAGGTCATCGACCGTACCGCCGGGGAAGGAGCCATCGACCACGGCCTGGGTCGCGTCAAAGAAGGCCACGTCGACGCCTTTCTTGATCGCAGCCAATTGGTGGCCGGGCGCAAGGTGCGACTGATCGGTGTCACCAGCAACGATCCAGTATCCCTCGCCCTGATCAGTTGCCGCGTCGAAACTGCCAATCCCGGTTCGCCCAGCGATCGGCAAGATAATATCAGCGCCATTGTTGAACTGGGCCAATGTCAGTTCCTGCCCAAGAGCCGGATCTTCAAAACTGTCCGCGTAGGAGATGAGGACTTCAATGTCCGGGTTGATGGTTCGCGCGCCCGCCACGAATCCGATCTCATACCTGGCAACTGGTGGTACGCGGATTCCGCCGATAATTCCCAGCACGCCCGACTGGCTCGTCAGGGCCGCTAGAACTCCTCCAAGGAAGCTTCCCTCGTGTTCGCGGAAGACCACAGAGTAGACGTTGTCCAGTTCGACTACGCCATCGAGCAGGGCGAAGAACTTGTCGGGAAATTGCGGCGCCACTTCCGCCACGGCGTCGCCGAGGAGGGCACCGACGGCAATCGTCAGGTCTGAAGCCTCACCTCCTTGCGCCAGGTTGGGGGAGTAGTCCGCCTGGGTCTGGCTTTCAAGAATGTCGAAGCCGACGCCCAGTTCTTCGGCGGCACGTTCGCCACCCAGAACCGCCAGGTCATTGAAGTTCTGGTCACCAACGCCCGCAGTGTCGGTCACCATCGTAACCGTTACGTCCGACTCCTGAGCGGCGGCCGGAGTAAGGTTTCCAAGAATGGCTGCCCCGAGTACGGCTCCGCCCGAGGCAGCAAGGACCCGACGACGATTCATACGCGCATTCAACCGGGTAATACCTGCCATGAAACACCCTCCACTGCACGACGACGCAATCTTGCATCATCGCCAAGTTAATTGACTCTCGCTCTGGGGTTGACGCGTGTTCTAGGGGGTCATAGTACCAGTTGCGAAGCGGCGATTGCGAATCATCGCACCCGTTCGCTGCCAACGATCCATCATACTGGAACCAATCCTTTATGCCGTCTGCACAATGCGCAGCTGGCACCGGCCGGGACGCAGGCGTTCAGGGCCACCTCCCGATTCTGGTGAAACTCCGTGAAAGACTGCCCTTCGATCGAAGGGAGTATCCAGGTGAATGAATGAGTGACCAGGCAGCCCGTTCCAACCTTCTAAGTTTCATCGGTGGCCGGCGGGATCAAGCGGTGGCCGCGCACATGCCTTCCAGCGAGTCGGACCGCACGCCCTCTCATCCGGATGTCTGGTCGGCGCTATGGAGTGTTGCAGCCGCCCATGTCGTCGAATTGAGATCTGCGGGCGTCATCGACGATGCGGGATTTTCGGCGATTGCGCGTTCGCTACTCGCGTCACGAAAATCGCCCGCCATTGACAGTACGACCCCACGTGCCCTCGCCACTCTTCTCGACGAGCGTATTGAATCCCTGATCCCGGCCAGCGTCTCGGGTGCCGCGACGCTGGGCCTGTCGCGCGAAGAGTGGTTGGCAACTGCCGGCCGCCTGGTTTGGCGCGATGCCGCGCTCGTGATCTTCGCCCAGACACTGGAGACGTCGGAGTCCGCCCTTGTGCTGGCCGAAACGCATGTCGTCACGATCATGCCTGCGTTCACCGGCGGCCGGCCGGTTCAGCCGACCACGCTCGCGCACTACCTCGGAGCGGTCATCGGGCCGTTGCGAACGGCTCGGGACCGGCTAATCGAATCCTTCGCGCGCCTGAACCGGAGTCCCATGGGGGCAGGAATGCTGGCCGGCGACGTGCTCGCGGCAGATCGGCAGGAACTTGCCCAACGTCTGGGATTCAAGGAACCCGTGCCCAACACGATGGATGCGTTGGCGTCGGTCGAGGACCTGATCGAGTATCTCGACGCGGTGGCCTCTGCAATCGGGCCGACTGGGCGATTCGTACGCGAGGTGGGCGTTTGGATTCGCACCGATCCGACCAGTTTCGTGCTCGACCAGGCCTGGTCGACGATCCCGGAGCCTGCCCATCCTGCCCTGGTCATGTCGGAGCGGCTCGATTCGCTGGAACGGGCGCTGGCAGTTGTTGAAGACGAGTGCGATTCCTTGCGACGGCAGTTGAGACGGCTCGGTTATGGACCACTTGGCGGTGCCCACGATTTGGTAGTCGATTCGGCTATTCGACTGACATCGCCATGCTCTGTTGCGCTGGCGTCGGCGACCGAACTCTTTTCGACCGGCTTGATCGTTAACCGAGCCTATCTGGGCAATCGGGCTGGCCGCGGCTACACGACTGCTTCAGACCTGTCGACATTCCTGATGACCGAGGAGCAGATCCCGCCAACCGCCGCCCGGAGCATTGCCGTGCTGGTGCTCGCCAGGCTCAAGGAGGCTGGCCTGGAAGTGAGCGGTATTACCCCCGACATGATCGATTCGGCGGCGCTGATGATCATCGGCCGCGAGATCAAGGTCGAGATGGAATCGCTCGGCCGCTTCCTGGCACCGCGACGATACATCGAACGGCGTCAGGTGACTGGTTCCCCTGCTCCAGAGATGACCCGCGCCTGGTTGGCGGATGAGCGGTCGAGCCTGCCCGACCACCGGCAATGGCTCAAAGCCACCGATCAGTCTGTCGTCACCGCGCTGGCGGCGCTGTCGGCAACCGTCGATGTCGCCGCCAGCGAGGGGAGCGACGGCTGATTTCACTGCAGAATAGTTTGGAAAAGGCCGGTTGTCGTATGGGTCCACCTGGCCCTGCTGGACAAATGTTGACACGGACTCCTCCACCCCGATGCCACAGGCGATTACGGAAGATCGCTCCTACCCGGATCGGTGTATATCAGTTGCGTCCGGATCATCCGCTAACCTCAAATCCCGTGGCGAAGCCGGGCCAGGGTGACGCACGCCTGAGCGGTAAGCAGTGGCCGCCAGGCCTCGTTGTACGGCGTTGGCCACCCGCCGTCCGGCAACTGTTCGGTCAGGAGTCGATGTCCGTATCGCGAGAAAACCTCACCTGGGATACGCACGGTGACGTCGGGACCGCCTCCGAGGACATGATCCCAGAAGTGGCCCGCGTCGGCGTATGAGTCCGCCTTGCCGCCTTGGGTAATGTTGTTGGCAATGGCATCCAGATATGAGTCCCGATCCGTCCAGGCGATGCCGCCTGCGTATTCGGCATACGGCAGGAGCGTATAGAAATCGCCGGTACGGGCCTCCTCAAGCGTGGCCCTCGCGGCGAAGAGTCGTGCGACGCGGTTCAGCAATTCCGGTGTGGCAATGTCA
>JALZMD010000213.1 GCA_030858375.1 Chloroflexota bacterium | reverse complement strand
AAGATGGCGCCGAACGTGCCGGACAGGGTTCCCGAGATTTCGCGAACCCGATCGCCCGTGTCCAGCAACGATTGCAGCGTCGAAATAACGGGGAGTCCGGCACCGCACGTCGCCTCAAACTTCAGGCGTCCCGTGGATGAGGTTTCCGCCCACAACGCGGACGAGCGCGGATCCGACATCGGCAGGGCAAGCGGCGCCTTGTTCGAGAGAACGACACCCGCGCCCAGCCTCAGTGCCTGGACGTCGATATCGACGGTGCCTTCGCCCGCGGCGGCATCGAGCACGATCGTTGGTCCAGCCTGCAAAATGCCCGGCAGCGCCTCGGCCACCGACCCGTGGGCGGGGTCGCCGGTACCGCTGCGCCGGCGGTCCACCAGTTGACGCAACTCGGCATCGATTATCCCCCTGGCATCACCGGCAATCGTCGCGCCGGCCCGGCCCGCGACCGCCGCGATAGTGACGTCAATCCCGAATCGTTCCCGCCACAGGGGCCGATTCTCCACAACCTGCTCGATGAGGGCACCGCCCACCGTCCCAAATCCGACCTGAACCAATGACACCCGTTTCATTCGTTGTCCTTGTGTGATACCGATGGTGGTAGACGTAGACGATATCGTTGGTGAACACAAAACGAGTCTCAGCTACATGTCAGGTTCAGGATGAACTCGACCGCGACCAGCGACAGGCTCCGCATCATCCGGCGTCGAATCACTCCGATGAGCGATCACCCAGGCCCGCGCGTTCCAGCAGTTCCGTCCGTCTCGCCCGCAATTCCGTCCGTCTCGCGCGCAGTTTGGTGGCAAGGTCATTGATGTCGGGCCGCTGGAATGACAGGCGAGGCTGGGAGAGCTTGAGCTGGTCCCACCGATCGCGCCATTCATCGAGCGATCGGCCCACCGAGCGCTGGAACTCCTGCAACTCCCAAAGTTCACTGTGGGCCGCGGCTAGCCCTTCGGGAGTCGATTGACCCAGCGTTCGCTGGCGGCGATGGCGAGTGTCGAGGAGCCGCCGCTGGCCCGTGCCGGTCAGTTCGGCCAGTGAGGCCAGCAGCACGGAACGAACGGTGGCGAGGGTGCCTTCCGGGTCGGCGTGTGCACCGGGACGCGGCTCGTTGATTACGCCATCGATCAATCCCAGTTCTTCGCACTCCCGAGCCGTCAGGACACCGGCCACCGGATTCACCCGGCCGGGTGTCCACGACTGCCGCGGCGACCCGGGAACCGGTCCACCGCCGGGCGCGATGTTCGTCGCCACATAGACGGCGCTCGACATCAGGAATTGCCGGTCCCCGATCATGAGCGATGTCGAAAGAAGGCCGCCGACCCGGCCGGTTCCGATTGCAATGACAGGAACCGGCAGTTGGGCAATAATCGAAGCCAGTGAGCTGACCGCGAAGGCAGCTTCCGGGGAGAATGGAGTCGATCCAGCTGGCGTCCCACTATCGACCAGCATCACCAGCGGCAACTCCAGGCGACCTGCCAACCGGGCGAGTCGGGCGATCTTGCGGGCGGCCGACGCCTCCGCAAGCGTATCCATGTGGTCTGCCTCACGAACCTGGGCACAGATGGCGACCGGCAATGAATCCAGCCGGCCGATGCCGCAGATGACGGCCTGGTTCTCGCTCGCTACCCGATCGCCGCGCAGTTCCACGAAACCGGAGATCAGCGAAGCAACCAGATTGGCACTGGAGGGCCGGGCCGGGTGATCAAGATTCGCGATCGCTTCGGCCGCGGTCAAGGCGTTGCCGGCACCGGGAACGGGTGCCGATCCGGACCGGACGACTCCCCCGCTCCCGACGACATCGACGAAGGCTGCGATCTGCCCCCTGATCCGTGAGCGGTCGACGATTGCATCGATCCACCCTCCGGCCGCGAGGGTATCCACTGTCTGCCACCGTTGCATGTTCGGCATTCCGCCGTCCGCGGAACCACTACTCACGAGGACGCCGGGTTCTGAATAGAGCAGGTCGCAATGGGCGGCCAGCGTTGCGAACACCGATCCGGCAATCGGGTGTGCCAGAACGCCAACCACGGGCACCCCTTCGAGATGAAGTTGCGAAAACGCCGTGGCGAGGCGTCCACCTTGAACCAGAGCAAGCGGGCCGGGATGCCCAGATGATGTGGCCCCGGTACAGATCAGGGCGACCGGGTGCTTCCGGCTTCGCGCATAGTCCAGCGCGAGGATGACCTTTTCGGTCATCAGTGCGCCCAGGGCCGAGCCCACCAGGTGATCGTCGAGCGCGACGACCACGGTACTGACCCCGCCGATGCGCCCGATACCGCTGACGATTGCCTCACCGATCACTTGCAGGTGATGATGCTCGGCAAGCCGCTCGGCACTCGGGAACCGGTCGCGCGCCAGGGTTGACTCAGGTGGCGCGAACGCGGTGTTGAGTTCCTCGAACACTGCGGCGTCGACCAGCAACGAAATCCGCTCCCGTGCGCCGATCGAAAAGTGCCGGTTGCATGAACCGCACACGCGATGGCTGAGAAACAATTCGTCGGCAATCAGGTCCGAGTCGCAGGCGGGACAGGTGAGGTCCAGAAGCTCGAGTTCCTGCTCCCGGCCCGGCCCGGTCGAATCGACTGTTGGATGCATGGCCATACTCCGCTCCTCAAACGCCGTCGCTGGTCCAGGCCGGTATGGCCAACCCATCGTTTTGGGGTGCCGATGCGCCATCGCAAGGCACCGTTCCGGGTCCGCGCTCCATGACCTGGCCGGCTCGGATACGACTTCATCGTACGTCTGGCACGACGGCGAGGTCAAACGACCCTCCGATGGACAGATGGGTGGACCTCAGCGAAGCTTGGCGGACGAGTGCTTTGCGGACTCACATTTGGAACCGACGATCCGGAAAGGCATCTCGCATGGACACCACGTTCGAGCAAACGTCCCAAACCCTGGCTACGAGCACACTTTCGATCCAGCGTTCGCCCGCCACCGGCTCCCGTGGCGCCATCGCCGGCAAGATGGCGCCGGCCGTCGAAGCCGGTGCCGGCATCCTGGCGGCGGGCGGCAACGCAATCGACGCCGCTGTGGCGACCGCCTTCGCAATGGGTGTTGTGGAGCCGTGGATGAATGGTCTGGGTGGAGGCGGCTTCATTGTCGGCTGGCTGGCGGAAGAACGACGGTCGTTCGCGATCGAGTACCCGATGATCTCGCCATCGGGCGCCACGCCGGACATGTACCCGCTGAGTGGCGGCATGGATGCGGGGCTCTTTGGTTGGCCGAAGACGAAAGACAACGCCAACGTGCTGGGTTACCGCTCGATTGCGGTGCCGGGCACAGTGGCGGGACTTGCCGAGGCAGTTGAACGCCACGGCACGATGTCGCTCTCGCAGGTACTCGAGCCGGCGATCGCTTTGGCGGAAGGGGGCATCCCAGTCTCGTGGCACACGACGTTGATGGTTGCCAGGGACCTCGTCAACCTCCGAGCGTTTCCGGAAACAGCCAGGGTATTTCTCGACGCCAACGGCTGTCCGCCGGTCACGATCGAGCAGGTAAATCCAGCGATCATTCATAACCTGGACCTGGCCCGGACGCTCCGGGCGATTGCCGATAGCGGCGCACGGGAGTTCTACGAAGGGGCGTTGGGACGCTCGCTCGTCGACCACCTGAAAAAAATGGGTACGCCCGTCACTGCCCGCGACTTCGCCCAATACCAGGCTGTCGTCGCGCCGACGAACGATGTGTCGTTCTCCGGACACACCGTTCATACGATCGGCAAGGGCACGGGCGGAACCTCGCTCGCCGAAAGTCTCGGCATTCTGGAGCGCCTCGATCTCCGGTCGTCGGGCCACAATACCCTGGAATCACTTCACAAGATGACGCACGCCTTCCGGCAGGCCTTCGCGGACAGGTTCACCTACCTGGCCGACCCGGACCACTGCGACGTGCCGCTCGATGCATTGACGAGCGATGCGTATCTTCGGTCCCGGGCAGATCGATTTGATCCGTACGGCCTGGCGAGCACTGCGCCCGGCACCCGGGAGGAACTCGGCGTCACACACGCGCTCGAAGGGTCGGTGGCCGACTACATACGCGACGGAAGCACCACTCACCTCGGCGTGATCGACCAATGGGGCAATGCCGTTTCGCTGACTCAAACCCTACTCAGCGGGTGGGGCAGCCGCGTCACGGTGCCCGGCACGGGCGTGCTCATGAACAACGGGATGATGTGGTTCGATCCGGAACCAGGCCGTCCCAATTCGGTCGGTCCTGGCAAACGCCCCCTCACCAACATGGCGCCGGCGCTGGTCACACGGAGCGGGCAAATCAGGGCCAGCGTTGGGTCGAGCGGCGGCCGCAAGATCGTGAACTGTAATGCCCAGCTGATCGCGAACATTGCCGCTTTCGGCCTGTCGTTGGGCGAGGCACTCGCCGCGCCCCGGATCGATGCCTCGCAGCGGCCACTCGCCGTCAGCTCGCGCATCGAGCTCACGACTCGACAACGGCTCGTCGGTATCGGACACCCGGTCCAGTCCATTGACGAGACGCTGCTCACCTCGGGGTTCGCCTCGCCGGTCGGGATCGCCCGGGACGAGGATGGTTCGCTCGA
>JALZMD010000208.1 GCA_030858375.1 Chloroflexota bacterium | reverse complement strand
CGTGCCAGGCGGACGCCTGCAATCACAATACCCTCCGAGTCCCAACCCCATCATAGGCCAACAGTCAAGCACTCGTTTCCCAGCTTCCCGGAGCGCCTACCAATTGCGAAATTAGGCTGAATCCGACGCGACAGCCATAGTCTCGCGACACACATGACACCCGGCATCATGGACAGGCATGGCCCCGCCAAAACCTCGCCACGACGGCCCCGTCGAAGATAGGCATCCACCCCCTAGTCCATGAGTCGTTCCTGCTCGCGAAGCTCACGCACCGCTGGCCTGTTCGACCCTGGCTGGGATGTCAGCCAGGACCGCACGGAGGAGAAACGGTTCTTCCTAGAGAGCTATGGGCTCGGCACGCCCTTCGTCGAGGACGTGAAGATTTGCGCGGCGCTGAGCAGTTTCTGGCCCGGTGTCGCCCCGGATGGCTCGCGCGAATTCCAGCCTGGCAAGCAGACGACCCCGACCGTCCAGGCGTGGCCGACGATCGCGCCGGTTTCCGATGAAGAGCTGGGGATCGTCGCGGCGGCGGGCGATGAGTACCTGCCTTGGGATGGGGTGCGGGGTCCGGTCGAGACGACGATCGATGGCGAACAGCTCGTTGACTACCCGGATATCCTCCACACCGACTATTTGGAAACGTTCCCCCGGTTTACGGCGGCGCTGACGGGTGCCGTGGATCATGATGAGTACACGGCGCGGGTGTTGGCGATGTGTCAGGTCTACTGGTCGCTCGGCATCCGCTACACCGAATACGGGGATCAGTACGACCTCGGCGAAGCGCTCGACCTGTTCCAGGGCGCGAAAGCAGCCTGGTCGGTGCTTTCCTTTCGCGCTGTCTCTGCCCGGGACGACGAATTGACGGCCGCCGAAGCGAGTTCGGGGATCGAGCTGTCGCTCGACCGGCTCTACCGTTTCCAGCTCTTCATATGGGGAGGTGAGGACCGCCATCCCGAGGACGTCAGGCGGATCCTCGTGGCGATGGGAGACCAGGTGATCGCCTACACGGACATGACCAACGTGCTCATCGGCCGGGACGACGGATCCTGGGAGCATCACGAATCGCCGCAGTTATAGGCCGGTTGATGACCGGTGTGCCTGGCGACGCGGTGGAGCGGGCGGGTTTCATCCGCCAGCCAGGAACGTGGGTATCGTGGTCCGGCGAGCGCCGATTCGATGCCTACGGAATGGATGCCGATGGACCGTGGCTGGGATTCCAGGCCCCCCGCGATCAGCTGGTCAGTATCCTCCTCGCGGCGGCGGCCTCGGCGGCAGTGACCGTGCGCCAGCCATCACGCGCGGTATCGCCAATCCTTGATGGCCGGCGCGTGGCGGGTGTGACCACCGGCGGACCGCCGATCGTGGCACCGTGGGTGGTCGACGCGGGTGGCGGCCAGCAATGGCTCGCCCGGCAGCTGGGACTTGATCGCCAGGCCGCTTCCCCACGGTTGATAGCCCGTTACGGATACATGCGGGGCCGCCGCCCGAATGACGACGGCATCCCGGAGATCGTTGCTGACGAGACCGGCTGGACCTGGACCGCGCAAGTCGGCCCTGACCGGCATCACTGGACCCGGCTGTCGTTCGCGGGTGACGATCCCTGGCGAGACCGCCCGCCGCAGCGCTTCCATGGCCCGACGATGCAGGACCGGCCGCGTGGGGCCAATGTGACGTGGCGCATGGTCGCGCGGCCAGCGGGTCCTGGCTACATCTGCGTGGGGGACGCGGCGGCCGTGCTCGATCCCGCCTCATCGCACGGGGTGCTGAAGGCAATCATGTCGGGGATGATGGCCAGCCACGTGATTGCGGAGAATCTGACCGGAAGCGCATCACCGACGGCCGCGATCGATGCCTACACCGACTGGCTCACCGGTCACTTCACCGCCGATGTCGCCGCCCTCACGGAGATATATCGATCGCTTCCTCATCCGCCGCCATAGGTTCGGGACGAGGGGGCGTTGCCATTTACCCTGCGCGAGGCTCGGGCCAGCCGAGCCGGCCAATAAACCATCCACACCACCTACAATCAGACATATACCGCTCGTCGAGACTCGCGCCCCAGCTTGCGAGAGTTACGGTCAACCACATGATTAGCCGTATCGATATGATATTTTGACACCGATGTAACGATCAACAGAGTGAAAGCGTGTTTCATGAAAACGAAGATGAACGACGACGAGATCCTGGCCTACGTCGACGAGAAGCCGCGGACCGCCCACATTGCCACGGTGCGGAAGGATGGCCGCCCCCACGTCTCGACGATCTGGGTGGTCCGTGATGGCGACGAGATCGTCTTCACGACCTGGCACACCTTGGTGAAGGGGCGGAATCTTGCCCGGACCGGGCAGGCCGCGCTCTCGATCGACGATACCAGCGAGGGCTCATCCTACGTGGCGATCGAAGGCGCCGTCACGATCGACCCTGACCCGGCGCAAGGCCGGATCTGGGCCGGGCGGCTCGGCGGCAAGTACATGGGCGCGGATCGGGCCGAGGAATTTGGCGAGCGCAACGGGATTCCCGGCGAGGTCGTCTGCCGGCTGCGGCCCACGCACATGAGCGGAATGCGCGGCGTGACTGATTGATCACTTCCGGCGGCGCGAGCGCTTCGTGTTCCAGCTATCGTCACGCGGCATCGAGGTCGTCTTCCGGCTGGAGGCAGCTGCCACTTTTACCAGCAGGTAAATGAGGCCGATCACGAGCGCGAAGCCGATCAAGCCCCCGAAACCCGGCAGCGAGCGGCCAAAGCCCAGCATGACGCAACCGATCAGGATGAATGGAATCCAGCGCACCAGTGTCGCCGGATCGAATTGGCCAGTCGATGGCCCCTGCGAGGGAGGAGGTCTGACCGGAGTCGTCGTCTCTACTGTGTGCTGACGCAGCGCTGGATTCGCCGTTGACGAAGTCAAAATCGGCTGTGTCTGCACTACCGGCACTGAATCGGATCCGGTAGCGCGGCCGGGTTCCGTGACCGGCGCGCTCACAGTGGGCATGGATGTCGAGGAGGCGTGCTCAGCAACGACCGGCGCTCCGTCCTCGCTATGGGTCACATCGACCTGGTCGGTCTCGATCACCGGCCTGGCGCCATCGAACGTCACCTTGGCGCCCGCCAGTTCGGCCTCGACCTCCCGGGCCAAGGCGGAATCGCTCGTCGCCATTCGCGCCAGCTCATCCGCGAAGCGATCGCTTTCCAGATCGGCCGGGGCAGGGTCCCGTGCCGCCTGGGAACGCCGCAAGGCATCGCCGATCGGGCTCTGCGACCGGGGCTGGTGGCGGGGCGGTGCCGGGGGTGCCGCAATCGGCGGCGGGGCCACGTCGTGCGTCGCCGATGTGTCAGTTGCGGGTGCGGCCGGGGCGGTGGTGATCGCCGCGTTGCCGGTTGCTCCGGCTGGCGCCTGGTAGGCGGCCAGCAGGACCCCGCACGCCGGGCACGTGATATTGGACGCCTGGACGTTCACACCGCAGTTGCCGCACACCGGGCTTCGCCGCTCGAGGGTGAGTGAATGATCGGATGGCATCAGGCTGAGCCTTGGGTGAGGCATTGCCGGACAGACCGGCGGTTAGAAACAATGCCGCGAACGGGTACGCTGGCTATGATATACAACGGCCCTGCCGGTCTGCCGCGCCACTCCTGGCCCGGGCCTCCGCCATGGCGCCTTGCCCAATGATGACGTCGTCACCACCCCGGCCAGTTCCCCGGGGCTTCGACGCGGAGAGGTCGCGAACCACGTGAGCACCCCAACCGGCGCCTCGCCCCCGGACGATCGGGACCAACCCGGCCACAACAACGGGCGGCCGCTGATTTTCTGCGGGATGTGCGGGGCACTGAATCCCGCCAGCAACTACTATTGCGCCGCCTGTGGCACCACCCTGGTCGATGCGTTCCACGCCACCGAGGGGCTGCGGGTCTACGAGCGGCCGGACTCGGCCTCGCGGCTGATCGAGATCATCGCTTCGGGAACCGAACTCGATACGGTCGAGCAAAATGATCCCCACGAGGATTTCGTACGGGTCCGGCTCGAATCGGGCAAGCTTGGCTTCATCCGGATGCAGGAAGTTGCCGCTCTCGCCGCCGGTCCCAGCGAGGCCAGGGGATACGTGCCGCCGGATATCAACACCAACGCCCGTGGCTGCGTGTCGCAAACAGGCGCCCTGGGTGCCCTTGCGCTCGTGCTCGTGCTCGGCGTGCTCCTCCTGTTCGTGATGGCTAACTCGAACACCTACGACCAGGGAACGATGCTGATCCTGGGCTGTTTCGGGCTCGGTCCGTTACTCCTGATCACTGTCGCGATCTATCTCTACGCCCAAAGCCGCGATAACCGGCTGGACGCCGAAGACGAAGATGCCCGGCTGGAGGCAGCGGATCGCGAGGGTATTTCAGGGTCGTAGCGTCCGAGGCGTAACTCACACCATCCCTTCGGTCACCGAAGCAGCGAAGCCGACCATAGCGATCTTGTAGGGGAACCCCCTGTGGGTTCCCGTATCTCCGCGGGATACGGTTCGGATGCAAGACCGGCTCAGAAGGAATGATCGGGAAAGGAGTCTGAATGGAAGCCCACGGAAAACTCGAAGGCAAGCAAATCTTCATGCTCCACGGCGTGCCCTACCACCGCGTCTTCTACACGCACCGCGACGATCCGGAGAGCGTGTTTCAGTGCCAGTTGGCGGAAAGCGAGTTCGATGGCGACCTCGACGTGGGTGATCCGATCGTGATCAGCTACCTCCTGAAGACAGTCCTCGCAATCCGCAGGGACACGACCGCCACTCCCCAGGAGGCAACATGAGCGAGCGAGTCCTCGAGCGCGAACAGTTCTTCCCCGAGTCGGTCGAGCGGGTCTTCGCGCCGTTCGCCGACGCGGGCAACCTCCAGGCGATTACGCCGCCCTGGCTCCATTTCCGGATCATCTCGGAACTCCCGATCGAGATGAAGGCGGGGGCGATCATCGAGTACCGGCTCCGGTTCCACGGCGTGCCCGTTCGCTGGCGCACGGTCATCGAGAGCTGGGATCCCCCCCACCGCTTCACCGATGTCCAGCAGCGTGGGCCATTCGCGCTCTGGCACCACACCCACACCTTCGAGCCCGTCGAAGGCGGCACCCTGGCGCGGGACCGCGTACGCTACCGGGTCGGATTCGGGCCGTTTGGCGATGTGGCGCACGCGCTATTCATCGGCCGCGACCTCGCACGTATCTTCGACTTCCGCCGGACCGCCGTGCTCGACCTGGTCACAGTATCGCCTGATGGTGATTCGCAAGCCTCAGGCAACCGATTTCCGCCTGACGCACGGGCCATTGAGAAATCATCGGCACCCGGCCAGCCAGGCGATGGGCGCCATCAGGGAACTGCGATCGCATTCTGGATTGCCCTGTCCGCAATGCTCATCGTCGTGGGCCTGTTCATTCGCCAGGCCCGGAGCGGCAGCGGTCGCGGTCGCGATACACCCCTGTACCACTGGCCTCGACGATAACAATCAACTCCACGTCCACGTTCGAGCTGCTTCCCGGAACGTCACTGGCCAGCCGTAGCCGCCTCACCCAAGAGTACTCACCAGGTAGCAATGCCACCGGAAACAGGCGTTACTGCTCACCTTCGAGCGACACGGCGAAACCCTCCGGGAAGAGGCTTCCCCACTCAATGCGATTGAGGACGTACCCCAGGGAGTCGAAGCGGCGGCCCCCGACCACGGTGGAGCGCCGGTCTCGTGACTGCTCGACGAAGCCGCGCTTCTGTGCCAGGCGAACCATTCCGGCGTTGCCAGACCACGTTTCCAGATGGAGGTTGTCCAAAGTCGGGGCTTCCTCGAAGAGGTAATCGCACCACAAGCCGAACGCCTCATAGCCCAGTCAGTATCCTCAGAGGTCCGGATTGTAGACAACGATATTCAGGCCGGTGGCACTGCCACGACCGGACCATGTCACCTGGCCAAGCATCAATTCCGAGTCGATGGCAGCGATGCTCAGGTTCGTCCGGGGGCGGGGTCTAGCGGCGCTGGCGAGCTGGGCGCGGCGATCGTCGAGAATGCGTGCGACCTCGTCGGATGGCGGCTGATCGTACATGGGGCCATCGAGTTCCTGCCAGCGTTGCTCGGGTTGAAGCCAGTACGCCAGCACATTGAGATCGTCTGATCGGGCATCGCGAAGGACGATCCGCACGCCTTCGATCCAGGTGGTTTCGTCAATCATGGGACACTTCCTTCGACGAGACAGGATTCACCGCGGATCCGATCGAGCCGACCGATCGCTTGCCTTTGGCTTGGTACGATTGCTGAACCGCGAAATCCCGGTATCCATGACGTGGATACCACGCGAACACGATGAGAGAGATGACAACCTCATGCCGGATACACCTTCGCCTAACACACCGGAACCGGTAACCGCCGAAGAGCTTCGGGTCCTGCTCGGCATCGCCGGGCTGACCCTTTCCGAGAATCGTGCGCCCGAGGTGCTGGCCGAACTCAACGCGCAACTTGAACATGCCCGGCAGTTCGATTCGCTGCTCAAGGGTACGCGTGAACCAGACTTCGCATCCTACGACCCGACATTTCCGAAGATCACCCTTGAGGACGACGCGAAATGACGCTCGACCTTGCCACGATCACTCTTCGCCAGGCCATGAACGGGCTCGACAACCGAGACTTTAGCGTATTCGAACTGACCCGGGAAACGCTTCTCCGGATCCGGGCCACCGAGCCGGATCTTCACGCCTACGTCGAGGTATTCGAGGAAGACGCCCTCAAAACCTCGCTCTACCACGATCGCGCGCGGGAAGCGCACAAGGCCCGGCGGCCGCTCATGGGCCTGCCGATCGGAATCAAGGATATCTTCGATATTGCCGGGAAGAAGACGTTGTGCGGATCGAGAATCCGTAAGGATGTCGATGTCGCCGCCTACGATGCCGAAACCGTGCATCGACTTCGTCGTGACGGCGCAATCTTTACCGGTAAAACCGTAACCCAGGAATTTGCCGCGGGTGTCGTCAGTGCACCGTGCCGCAACCCGTGGGATCTCGACCGGATTCCCGGTGGCAGCTCCGGTGGCTCGGCGGCCTCGGTTGCGATCGGCACCTGCCTCGGCGCGATCGGCTCGGATACCGGCGGCAGCATCCGCATCCCGGCCTCGGTAACCGCCACCGTCGGATTGAAACCAACGTACGGCCGGATCCCGCTCAAGGGCGTCTATCCCCTCTCCCCAGCACTTGATACACCCGGACCGATTGCCCGCTCCGTCGCCGACGCCCTCATCCTCTACCTCGTGATCGCGAATCGTGCCGGCGAAGTCGCCAACGTCGACACCATGCTCGAGCCGTTCGGCTCCAGGAGCTTGATGGGGGTGCGGCTCGGGGTACCGGCCTCGTTCTTCACCGACAACATCCAGCCGGATGTGTACGCGTCGTTCGTGGCGGCAATCGGCACGCTCAAGTCGCTGGGAGCCGAGGTGGTCGAGGTCGAGTGGGCCGAAGCCCCGGCGGCGCGATCCGTGGCGGCGCTCATCAACCGGGTCGAATCGAGCGCCGTTCACCACGACCACATTCGGAGTGACGAGGCCGACCTGATCGATTCCCACACCCGGTTGCGGTTCGAGGTCGGCGCCCTCGTGCCCGGCGATCTCTACCTGCGGGCGCGGATGGCCCGTGAGGCCGTGCGCGACGGCATCGCCCGCCTCTACGCCCGCCACTCGCTCGACGCGATCGTGGCGCCGACGCTGGCGGCGACCGCGCCACGGGCCGATCACCTCATCGTCGATCTCCCGGACGGCCCCGAAGACGTGGGCCCGGCGCTGACCCGGCTGACGATGCCGTGGAACGCCACAGGCCAACCGGTGATCTCGCTCCCGTGCGGCTTCGACCATGATGAGTTGCCGATTGGGCTCTCGATCATCGGCAAGCCGGACGACGAGGCTGGCATCAGCCGCATCGCCCATCAGTACGAAACCGCCACCGCCTGGTTCCAGACGCATGCCAAGGCAGAAGCGGTGTAACCGTCTGTGCCGCAGCCTGACACCTA